>CALMRL010000030.1 GCA_937873345.1 uncultured Beijerinckiaceae bacterium
CCACGCGGACGCCGCCGGTGCTGCGGGCGCTGCGCACCGTCGCGGCCAAGGCGGCCGAGCACGGCACGGCGCTCACCCTGTGCGGCGAGATGGGCGGCAAGCCGCTGGAGGCGGTGGTGCTGGCGGCGCTCGGCTACCGCGGCCTGTCGATGGCGCCGGCCGCGATCGGCCCGGTGAAGGCGGCGCTGCTCGCCACCGACCTCTCGCTGCTGGCGCCGCTGGTCAACGGGCTCGTCGACCGCATCGACGGCGGGCACTCGCTGCGCGAGCCGATCCGCGGCTTCGTCGAGGCGCAGGGGGTGCCGCTGGGGTGAGCGCGGCCGACGCGCGTCACGATCGTTGCCCGCGGGATGGTATCTCAGTCGGGATGCCAGCTTTCGACCCAAACAAAGCGTTGCAGGCCAGCTCCACCAACTGCGGGAGGGACTATCCCGAAGCTCACTGACTTGGCGGCATCGCGCCCATCGACGTCATTCAACCACCTCGATTGGTATCTTAGAAGCGGACCTGCCGGAAACTGGTTTGGATGCCCGAGAAGGGTGGTGAGCAGTCGCAAGTATCCGGCAGAAGCACGTAGACGTAGCACCAAGAGTCTCGCCCGACGAAAGCTCGGTCCCGTCATCAAAGTGAGCATTTCCGCAACAGTCGAGCCGAGCCGCACGTCGGAGTGGCTAAGGCTGTGAAGCCTTGAAGAAGCCGGTCGCTTGGATGATCCTGCCGTCCCCGCCGAAGCGGCCGAAGCTTGCACCCCTCACGAACACCGCACCAGTCGCGTCGTACATGGTCCAATGGAACAGGGCTTGGCCGTGGTGTTCCAAGAAGTCGTCGTTCCGGAATGTGTAGCCCGTAAAACGCTCCTGGCTCGCGGCGATCCGTTCGGCCAGCGCTTGGACGCCTTCCACCTGAGACGCGGGATCGGTATAGACGATCGCATCTGAGACGCTCTGCGCCAACAGCTCGCGCCGCTCGGCTTCGGGGATGGGTCCCCACGCCGCTTGATAGGTGTTCCAGGTTTTGAGGTAGGCTTCGCTATTCAACGCACGCTCTCCTCTATGACACTTTGACAATAAACGTCTTAATGTCAAAAAGTGCGATGGGCAAGGAGGGGAGGCACCGGTTGACTGCGTCCGGCGACTCGAAGGAAGACCGCGCCCTCGCCGCTGCTGAGAACGCCTTCACCCGCCATGGCTACGCACGGACGACGATGGGTGACATCGCCCACGGAGCCGGAATGTCGCGTCCGGCACTTTACCTGCTCTTCCCTGATAAGGACGCCGTGTTCTCCCGTGTTGTCGGCTGTCTCGATGACCGCAAGCACGACGAGATCAGGACCGCGCTCGAAGGGCTGGAGGGGCTGGAGGCGAGACTGTCGCGTGCCTGCCTCGACTGGGGTCTGCATGGCGTGGAACTGGCCGCCGCGCATCCGGAATCCGCCGACATGTTCGACCTGCGCTTTCCCGCCGTTCGGAAAGTCTATGCTCGGTTCGAGGAACTCGTCGCCGGCCTGATCGCGCAAGCCGCGACTACGTCCAGCATCGGCGCGACGCCGCATGAACTCGCACGCATACTCGTTTACGGAATGCGTGGGCTCCTCTCGACCGCCGCCGATGTCGACGACATGCGCCGGCTTCTGTCGATGCATGTCTCGGTCTTGGTACAAGCGATCAAGCCGTCGACTGAATAACTCGAAAAATTCTCAAGTCGAGCTGTCAACCAACACTCGCCGTTCTCGTCATGGAACCTCCCGTGCCGCAAATATGTCGCGAGAGCCCGTTTTGGAGTCGGGAGCGGCTTTGCTGGTACGTCCGGTTCTCTCCTTGGCAGGTTCAAGGCCGGACAGACAGCTTTCGGCCAGTCTCCGTCACTCGCGCCAAGTTCGCGCTCCGCATTCTGCGCCCGAGAAATGGACAGGTGGCCCTCCGCCTCCAAGCCGACACGCGACCTGAGCCATCACCGCCCGCCACCCTTCCTTGCGGGATCGCCCGACGGGCCTAAGATGTCGGTCTCGCGTCGGAGGCTGCGCCATGTCGGAAGACTTCACCTTCGGCATCGAGGAGGAGTTCTTCCTCGCAGACGCCGCCACCGGCCGCTCGCCGGCCTCCGCCACCCTCGACGCCTTCCACGAAGCCGCCGCCGACCACGTCGAGCCGGCCTCGCACGAGCTGCTGAAGGGGCAGGTCGAGGTGCAGAGCGGCCCCGACACCGACCTCGACGCGGCGCATGCTTCGTTGCGCGCGATGCGCGCAGAGCTGTCGCGCATCGCCGACGGGCACGGGCTGAGCCTCTTCGCCGCCGGCTCGCACCCGCTGGCGGTGGAGGACGAGCAGCACACCACCGACAGGCCGCGCTACCGCCAGCTGGAGGAGCAGTTCGGCGCCATCGCGGCGCGCTCGATGGTGTGCGCGATGCACATCCACGTCGCCGTGCCCGAGCCGGACGCGCGCATCGCCCTGATGAACCGGGTGACGCCTTACCTGCCGCTGTTCCTGGCGCTCTCCACCTCCTCGCCGTTCTGGCGAGCCGAGGACTCGCGGCTGAAGGGCTTCCGCCTCGCCGCCTTCTCGGAATGGCCGCGGATGGGCCTGCCGGAGCTGTTCGCCGAACAATCGCAGTACGACCGCTTCGTCGCCCGGCTGGTCGACGCGAAGGTGATGGAGAACGCCTCCTTCGTGTGGTGGCTGATCCGCCCTTCCAACAAGTACCCGACGCTGGAGCTGCGCGTCTGCGACAGCTGCACGAGGTTGGACGACGCCGTGGCGATCGCGGCGCTGTACCGCTCGCTGCTCGCCGCGCTGCACCGCCGCCCGGCGGTGAACGCCGGCTTCGGCCCGGTGGAGCGCGGCATCGCGGCCGAGAACGTCTGGCAGGCGCAGCGCGCCGGCATCGGGGCGCGCTTCATCGATCCTGCGGGCGAGGGTACGGTGAGCGTGGCCGAGATGCTGGAGGGCGCGCTGGCGCTGTGCGCCGAGGATGCGGAAAGGC
>CALMRL010000031.1 GCA_937873345.1 uncultured Beijerinckiaceae bacterium
ACGCCGTGGTGGTCGGCTCCGCCATCGTCGACGCACTGCGCGCCTCGCTCGACGGCGAGGGCAGGGCGACCGAGGGGAGCGTCGCCGCGGTGACGGGGCTCGTCGGCGAGCTGGCAGCGGGCGTGCGGGGGACGGTGCGGGGCCGGTGAACGGCAAGGTCCGAACTTGAGTTCTGACCAGCTTGGCGGCGCTTCTCTCCGTCATAGGTGGATAGGGGATGATCCATCCACGGGCGCGCGGCACGAGAAGCAGACGTCAATCAAGCGTCGGACCTTGGCTGACAGGACGCTGTCCACTTCGGAACGGCAAACGATGCCGACGTGGCTTGCAATCGCGTTGCGCGCCCTGATGACTCGCAAGAGCAATGAATACCGCTTCGGTCTGCCGCCGTTCGATCAGGAGCAGCTTGTTGCAAGTCCCTTTGCCGTGTCGCCGACGAGGGATCGCAGCCAGCGATGGGCGGGATCGTGGCGGTAGCGGACGTGCCACGCCATCTCGACGGGGAAGGTTCCCAAGTCGACCGGAGCGGGCACGACCCGCAACCGCGGGTCATCGGCGAGACGGTGGCAGATCAGGCGCGGCAGCGTCGCGCAGTAGTCGGTGACCGCGACGATCTCGGGAACCGCCAGGAAATTGGTGACCGACACCGCCACCTCGCGTCGGAGACCCTGCCGGTCCAGGGCCTCGAACAGGCCGGCGCGCAGCCGACCGGGTGGCAGCACGTTGACGTGCCTCGATCGTTCGAACTGCTCCCGCGACAGGCTCGTGCCGATACCCGGATGGTTTGCCCGGACCACGCAGGCGAAGCCATCGTCCATCAGGTGCTGCACGACCAGATTGTCCGGCGGATCGATGATGCGACCCAAAACCATCGCGGTCACGCCGGAGACGACGCCGGTCTCGATCAGGTCGTTGCCGTAAGGGGTGAGGCGAAGCTGAATGCCGGGCGCGACCTCGCCGAGCTTGGCGACGATCGATGGCGCCAGCACGATCTCGGCATAACCGTTCGGCGCGACCGTCATCAGCCGCTCGGCGGTGGCCGGGTCGAAGTCCTGCTGGCCGAGGACCGCGTCGTCGATCCTCGCCAGCGCTTCGGCGATCGCCGGTGCCAGTGCCAGCGCAATCGGCGTCGGCTCCATCCCATAGCGCGCACGGACGAAGAGCTGGTCCTGCATGGTCGTCCGTAGCCGCGCCAGCGCGTTCGAGAGCGCCGGTTGCGTCATGCCAAGGCGTTTGGCCGTACGAGTGACGCTGCGCTCTTCCATCAGCGCGACGAAGACCGGCAGCAGGTTGAGGTCGTAGCGCACGAGATATCTTCTCGCACGTATATCTAAAATCCGGAAGATAAGTTTCTTGAATAGGTCGAGTGGGCGCATGGTGGGACCATCGGCAACGATGGAGTGCAACAATGAAAATCCTGATGGTCCTGACCTCGCACGACACGCTCGGCAGCACGGGTCGTAAGACCGGTTTCTGGCTGGAGGAGCTTGCCGCTCCCTACTACGTGTTCAAGGATGCCGGCGCGGAGATCGTCCTGGCGTCACCTCGGGGCGGCCGGCCGCCGCTTGACCCCAAAAGCAACGAGCCGAGCTTCCAGACCGACGCGACCTGCCGCTTCGAAGCCGATGGCGAGGCGATCGCCGTGCTGTCGGACACGGCCCGACTCGATGCCGTCACCCCTGAGGGTTTCGATGCGGTGTTCTATCCCGGCGGACATGGACCGCTGTGGGACCTCGCCGAAGATCCAACCTCGATCCGCCTGATCGAGGCGACGCTCGGGGCGGGCAAGCCCGTCGCGCTCGTCTGTCACGCGCCGGGGGTTCTACGCCATGTGAAGGCGCCTGACGGCAAGCCGCTCGTCGCGGGCCGCAACGTCGCCGGCTTCACGAACACCGAGGAGGAGGCGATGGGACTCAGCGAGGTGGTCCCCTTCCTCGTCGAGGACGAACTCAAGCGAAACGGCGGCGTGTTCTCGAAGGCGGGCGACTTCAAGCCGTACGTGGTGAGCGATGGCCTGCTCATCACCGGCCAGAACCCGGCCTCGTCCGCACCCGCGGCCAAGCTCATCGTCGAACGGCTCGCCAACGGCTGAGGCTGGGAAGCCCGACGCTGCCGAAACCGGAGGCAAAGTTTATGGCCCGATCCGCGGTATCCCGTGCACACCGGCATACCTCGGATCGGCTTTGGCCACGAACGCGGTCAAGAGTCGCCGCACCCTAATGCCCCAGCCGCTCCAGCAGGTCGCGCACGTGCACCTGGTCGGCCTTGTAGTTGCCGGTCAGCGTGTACATCACGAGGTTGATGCCGCCGCGGATGGCCTGCTCGCGCTCGTGGGGGTCGCGGCAGAGCAGGAGATTGG
>CALMRL010000032.1 GCA_937873345.1 uncultured Beijerinckiaceae bacterium
GCCGCGGCGAGGATGCGATCAAATGGCTCGACGAGATGGGCTACTACCGGATGACCGTCGATGAGCATCCCCTCGGCGTGGGCGTGCGGCGCAAGGCCAACCATTATTTCTCGGGACGCGGCGGCGGGCGCGAGATCGACCTGCGCAGGTTCGCGAGCGAGGGCATGCGCCTTTACGGCATGCTGGACGCGATCGACGGGCACACGCTCACCTTCCGTCCCGACCTCGCGGCGAACCTCGACGCGGCGGACAAGGTGTACCTGCGCATCCGCGCGATGATCGACGACCACATCGGCAAGGCTGGAATCGCCGCGCCGGCGGCCGAACCTTACGTGGCGCCCTGGCGAGTCGAGAACGAGCCGCGCTCGCTCGACCTTGCGGCGGAGGGCGTCGCCTCGGTGGTCTGGTCGACGGGCTTCCGCGCCGACTTCTCGCTCGTCGACCTGCCGGTGTTCAACGGCGCCGGCACGCCTTGCCACCACCGCGGCGTCACCGCCGTGCCGGGCCTCTACATCCTCGGCCTGGGCTGGCTGTGGACCTGGGGCTCGGGACGCTTCTCCGGCATCGCCGAGGATGCCGCTTACGTCGTCGACGACTTCGCCCGGCGCCGCTCGGCGGACCTGTCGCGACAGCCGCGGCAGCGGGTGGCGTGACGCTCGTCGTGAAAGCCGGCGCCCGAAGCGGCGCGCCGGCTTTCATGCCGCTACGCTTGCCGGCTCACATGCGGATGGTGGTGGCCGGCGCGGCCTGCGGCACGGCGTGCGGCTTCAGCGCCAACCCGACCTGGCATAGGTTGCGGTCGATGTCGAGGCCGACGCGCAGCATCTCGCCGGAGCAGGGCACGCCGTTGCGGGCGTAGAGGTCGGCGAACTCGCTCCATACCCAGGCGCCGATGCGCCCGCGATCGGCGTTGAAGCGCACGACGTTCTTGTAGGCCTCGATCGCGGCGGCATCCGCACGCTTCTGGTAGAGAACGCGGGCATTGGCCGACGCCGCGCGCGGCGTGAAGCGTTCCGCGACCCGACGGATGGGGGGCGGCGACGCGATTCAAAGGGAGTGTGGGGCTGCGGACACGTTTGACGGCCGCAATCTCCGACGCGGTCGGTCCGCCTCAGCGCCTCGGCGCGCCGAAGCGCATCAGGCCGAGACCGTTCGCCTTCAGCCAGGCTTCGGCGCGGCGATAGTCCGGCACCAGCCGCTCGACCGTCGCCCAGAAGGCATCGGAATGGTTCATCTGGACGAGGTGTGCGACCTCGTGCGCCGCGAGGTAGTCGAGCACGTGCGACGGCGCCATGACGAGCCGCCAGGAGAAGGACAGCGAGCGCGACGACGAGCACGAGCCCCAACGCGACGTGGTGTCGCGCAGGGTGATGCGGCGCACGCCGACGCCGAGCGCGGCGGCGTGGCGCGATGCGGCGGTGGCGAGGTCGGCACGCGCCTGCGCCTTGAGGTAGTCGCGGACCCGCCGCTCGACGAAAGGCGTCTCGCCGCCGACGCAGAGGCGCGGCCGTTGGCCGGCTTCCAGCCAGACCACGCCGCGCTCGCCCGGCCGGTGCGCGATCTCGTGGGAGACGCCGCGCAGCGGCACGCTCGCACCGGGGCCGAAGGGGGTCGGGGCCGGCAGGCCGTCGAGGCGGTGGCCGATCCACTCGGCGTGACGCTCGACGAACAGGCGCGCACGGGGCAGGGAGGAGCGCGGCGGCATGGTCAGCACTACGTCGCGCGTCGCGGCGCGCACCCGCAGGATCAGCCGGCGCGCGTTGCCGCCGCGCTTGATCTGGACGCGATGGGTGCGGCCGGCGTGGACGCTCTCGAAGGTTTCCGGGCCGCGTGGCGCCGCGTTGATCTGGGCTGCATGGATTTGAGGTGCGGCGGGGTCATCGCTCCCGGCTTTACCGCCGCCGGCTTGAGCGAGGCCTGCTCAGGCAATGCCCGGACCGACCGCGCCGCGCTGGACCCCCGTCGCTTCATGCCCCTTCATACCGCGGGCGGAGTGTGAGTCGCTACCGCGGGCGGGGCGCACGCTTGCGCGATCGCACCTGCCGCCTCAG
>CALMRL010000033.1 GCA_937873345.1 uncultured Beijerinckiaceae bacterium
AGCTGGAGGAGCGGCCGATCCCCTACAGCTCCGACGAGATCGTGCTGTCGGGCCACCGCTTCTTCGGCTCGGTATCGCGCGGCCTCGCCGAGGTGGTGCAGACCGCGACGCAGCGCTGGGGGCAGCCCAACGGCTACGTGCTCGGCCAGGAGGCGTCGGGCGCCTTCATCGGCGGCCTGCGCTACGGCGAGGGCAAGCTCTACACCCGCCGCGGACCGGGGGAGCGGGTGTTCTGGCAGGGGCCCTCGATCGGCTTCGACACCGGCGGCGACGGCGATCGGACGATGATGCTGATCTACAACCTGCCGGCGCGCGCGGCGATCTTCCAGCGCTTCGGCGGCATCGACGGCTCGGCCTATTTCGTCGGTGGCCTCGGCATGACCGCGCTCGCCGCGCAGGGCATGACGCTGGTGCCGATCCGCACCGGCCTGGGCGCCCGCCTCGGCGTCAACGTCGGCTACTTGAAGTTCACGCCGGTCTCGACATGGAACCCGTTCTGATCCGTAGCGGACCCGCGACCCCATTCGCGTTGCCAGGTTCGAGCGCCGCAGCCTAGATACGGCGCAGCGCGCCGGGACGGCTCCGGCAGGAGAGTCCGGATGGTCGGGTCTTGATCGAACAGGGCATCTATTTCGCACTGGGCTGCATCGTCACGGCGCTCGCCGCCCTGATGTTCGCTCCCGTGTTCTGGAGCCGAGCGATGCGGCTGTCGCGCAAGCGGCTGCAGCTGCAGATCCCCGTCTCGATGCAGGAAATCTACGCGGAGCGCGATGGGCTGCGCGCCGAGTTCGCGGGGGAGCGCCTGCGCGTCGAGCAGGCGGCGGAGCGCGTACGCTCGGCCAAGGCCGCCGACATGGCCGAGATCGGCCGGCGCACGGTGGAAGCCTCGCGCCTCGCCGACGCGCTGACCGCGGCGCGGACAGAATTGGCGAGCTTCGGCGAGTTGCACGCCGCCGTGCAGGCGGAGGCGAGCGCCGCGGCAGCCGAGGCGACCGCGCTGCGGATGGAGCTGGAGGCATCGCAAGCGCGGGGCAATGTCGCGCGATCCGAGCTGACCGCGCGACACGCCGAGGTGGTTGCCGCCCGGGCCGATGCGGCGGGGGCACTCCGCGAGGAGCCGTCGGTCCCGCCCGCGGATGCGGCGAGGCTGCAGCTGATGGAGGAGGAACTCGCCGTCGCCCGCGACCGCGAAAGGAGCCTGCAGCTCCAAGGCAGCCTCAAGGCCGAGAAGGGCCGCGCCGTCGATCGCGCCTCGAGCGAGCGGCTGGAGCGGCTGGAAGCCGACAACGTCGACCTGCGGACGGCGCTGGAGGAGGCGCGGCGGACGAGCGAGGCGGCCGCCGCCGGCGACGCCGGTCTGCGCGAA
>CALMRL010000034.1 GCA_937873345.1 uncultured Beijerinckiaceae bacterium
GCCTGCAGCCGGTCGGGGTCGAGCGAGACGGAGATCTCGCGCTCGACGCCGCCGATGCGTTCGACCTGGGCGACGCCGCGCAGGCCCTGCAGGGCGCGCTTCACCACGTCGTCGACGAAATAGCTGAGCTGCTCCGGTGTCCGCGACGGCGACGCCGCGGCATAGGTGACGGTCGGCAGGTTGACGATGGCCACGCGCTGCACCAGCGGCTCGCTGATCGCCTGCGGCAGCCGGGCGCGGACGCGGGTGACGGCGTCCTTGACGTCGTTCAAGGCCCGGTCGGGGTCGGTCTCGAGTTGGAAGGCGACGGTGGTGATCGACAGCCCGTCGGTGATGTTCGAGGTGACGTGCCGCACGCCGCCGACGCCCGACACGGCGTCCTCGACCGGCTTGGTCACCTGGTCGTTCAGCTCGGCCGGCGCGGCGCCGAACTGCGCCACGGCGATCGACACGATCGGCACGTCCACCGTCGGCAGCCTCGTGATCGGCAGCACGTCGAACGCCATCGCGCCGAGCACGACGAAGATCGCGGAGACCACGATCGCCGGCAGCGGGTTGCGGATCGACCAGGCGGAGACGTTGAGGTTCACCGATGCATTCCCCTCGATGACAGCTCCATCATCGGGCGTCCTGCAAGTCGGGGAAGATCGGGCGGACGTGGTCGCCCGTGCGCAGCGACGAGCCGGCATTGGCCACCACAAGGTCGCCGGGCCGCAGCCCCGACACCACCTCGGCATCGCTCTCGTTAATCAGGCCGATGCGCACGAGGCGGGTGAACACCGTGCCGTTCTCGACGGCCTCGACCTGCATGCCGGCGCTGGTGCTGCGCAGCGCGGAGCGGGGGACACCGAGGTTGCAGGACCGGCTCGCCTCCACCGTGGCGCCGAGGAAGCGGCCGGGCGCCGGGCGGCCCTCGCCGTCGAGCGACACGCGCACTTCGCCCATCTGGCTCACGGGATCGACCAGCACCGGCATCAGCCGAACATGGCCGTTGTAGGTAGCGCCGTCGCCCCCCGCGAGATGCACCGCCTGTCCGGTGCGCAGCTCGCCGACGTGGATCGAGGGCACGGCGACCGCCGCCTCGATCTCGCCATCAATGGCGAGCGTGAACAGCGGCGGCGACTTTCGCGACATCAGCTCGCCCTTGAAGGCGGAGGCCTGCAGCACCGTGCCGGAGGCGAGCGACCTGATCGGAACCTCTGCGGCCTGCGAGCCGGACTGGCTGGCAGCGCCGCCCGACGGGGCGGCGGGAATGGCCAGCGCCACGACGTCGCCGCGCCGCACGCGGTCGCCGACCTTGGCCCGGACCTCGCTGATCCTGAAGTCGGGTGCGTTGAACATCACCACGGCGGAGGCGCGCGGCACGAGGTAGCCGAAAGCGTGGACGAGGCTCGCGAAGCATTCCTGGGCAGCGCGCCGCACCACTACTTCCACCGCCGGCGCAACGCCCGAAGCGCTGTCCGTGGCCTGCGCCGCGCCGAGGGGAAACGGAGCGGCCAGCAAAGGGAAGGCGAGGAGGATGGACGCGAGAGGGCGCGCGGCGATGGAGGAGGGGGCGGGACGAGCTTGCACGGCGGCACGAGAGGGGCACCGCGCCAGCGCGCGCCCAGCCCCGTGCCATGCCGAACGCCTCATCGCGCGCCTCCGAAGCCCGAGCGCGGCCGAGCCGCTACGCGACCTTGGCAGGCGAGGCCTACCGGTGCAAGCCCGCGCGCCGTGGGTCGAAAGCAAGTCTAGGGGTGTGGGCGGAAAGTTCCTCTTGCGCGACGACGCTCCCACTGCATTGCGTCGGCTGCAACGACGTTCTTTCAACCGCTCAAGCCAGCGATCAGGTCTCCGGCCGGCCTCGCCACGGCGGTGTCCCCGCGCCATCTCTGCGCGATGCAGAAGCTCCAGCCCACTTCGAAGGCCGTCGGCCCGACGATCCTCCCCGCAGCGGCGCCGCCCCGGCGGGGCCTGCTCACCGCCGCGATCTGGATCGTCTCCATCGCTGCCCTGGCGGCCGGCGGCCTGCTCGCCTCGCTCTTCGTGATGATGCCGGTGTCGCTCGACATCGGAGAGATGGTCGCGGCCGGCGCCGACCCCTGGCGCGACGCCGCCTACGCCGCGATCGCCTACTGCGGACTGTTCGGAGCCAGCGCCGTGGCCCTGGCGCTGTGGCATCGCGCGCGGCGGCGTACCGCGGCGGGGATCATGGCCTGGGCTGCCTGGGCGATCACCGCCGCCGAAGTGGTCTTCGTCGCCTGGGGCGGCGCGGCGGTGATGCGTGACTGGTTCTGAGCCTCGGCCGGACGGGCTGCGTCCCGGCGAAGTGTCGGTCGAGGCGCCGGTCCGCGCCGATGCAGCCCTCGTCTTCATCGGTCGCATCGCCACGCCCTGGCGCCGGCGCGCGGACTGCCCGCGGCAGGGCGATCCCGCCGACGGGCCGGAGTGCCGCCTCCACCTCGATCCCCTGTGGACGGCGGCGCTCGACGGCATCGAGGCGCCGGTGCGCCTGCAGATCCTGTACTGGATGCACGAGGCGCGGCGCGACCTTGTGCGCCTCGCCCCGCGCGGCCACGACGACAGCCGGCCGCGCGGCCCCTTCGCGTTGCGCGCCCCGACGCGGCCGAACCCGATCGCATCGAGCATCGTCGCCCTGGTCGGGATGGAACGGGGCGTGGCGCCGGTGCTCATCGTGCGCGGGCTGGACTGCCTCGACGGCACGCCGCTCCTCGACATCAAGCCTTGGAGAGGGTGAGGATCACCTTAGCTTTCCCTCCCCGCCCAGCTCGTGTA
>CALMRL010000035.1 GCA_937873345.1 uncultured Beijerinckiaceae bacterium
GGTCGGCGCCGGCGACCAGCCTGGTGGTGCGCCTCGACCCCGACGAGATCCGACAGCGCCTGTCGGCCTACCGCGCCGAGCACCACCTCGCGCCAGTCCTCATCGATCCCGGCCTCACCGTGCTTGCCCAGGCGCAGGCCAATGCGATGGCCGGCGCCGACCATCTCAGCCACGAGCTTGCGGGCTCGCTCGACCACCGGCTGAACGCCGCCCACCACGCCAAGGGCTACGCCGTCGAGAACGTCTCGGCCGGCTACGGCACCGCCGATGCCGCGCTCGCCGGCTGGCAGCGCTCGCCCGGCCACAACGCCAACCTTCTCGACGGCCACATGCGGCGGATGGGCATCGCGGTGGCCAGCGCCCCGGGCACGCGCTTCCGCACCTACTGGGCGCTGATGATGACGGACTGAGCCGCCTTCCCCTACTCAACGGCCTGCTGTGCCTTTCGCGTCAATGCTGTAGCAAATCGGCAAGGACGTCGAACGGAGACGCGCCACGGTCGCATCGAAACATTGACAGCGACTTCACGGTCCAATTGAGTCGGCCGCGACGGACCTGCCGTTCACCAGGGGTTCTCATCGGCCGGGGGGCCGACGCCCTGGAACGGAAGGTCCGGGGGGCATCCGGATTGGACAGGGCGAAAACGATCCTCGTGGTCGGCACGTCGCAGCGACGCCGCGACGCCACCGTCGCCGTGCTGGCGCAGGCCGGCCACGACGTGCACGGCCATGACCTGCGGGGACACGACCTGCGGGGCTCGGCCGGCGACGCGCTCGCCCGCGTCGAGGCGGAACGCCCGCCCCTGGTGGTGCTCGATGGCGAGCCCGGCGATGCCGAGGCGGCGGCGCTGATCGCCGCGATCAAGGCGCGCCTTCCCGACACCTTCATCCTGCTCATCGCCGCCGCGGCCAGCGAGGACGGCGCCGCGGAGGTCGACGCCCTCCTGCTCGACCCGATCGACCCGCAGGAACTCACCATCCTGGTGCGCTCGCTGCTGCGGATGCAGCAGGTCGAGACGGAGCTGCGCCTGTCGGAGGAGCGCCTGCAGCTCGCCCGCGAGTCGGCGGGCCTGGCGATGCTCGACTGGCTGGTGCCGACCGGCGGCCTCGTCCATTCGCCGAACTTCCTCGAGCTGTTCGACATCCCTGCCCCGCCGGCGGGGCAGCCGCTGACGGCGCCCGACGTGCTGGAGCGGCTGCACCCCGACGACCTGGCGGCGCTGGTCGGCGATTTCAGCAACGGCGCCCGTGCCTCGGAAAGCTTCGAGAAGGAGTTCCGCATCCTGCGCCGCAACGGCTCGGTGCGCTGGATCGCGGCGCGCGGCCGCTTCTTTCCCGGCCCAGCCGGCGAGCCCGAGCGGATGCTGGCGCTGGCCTTCGACGTCACCCAGCGCAAGACCGCCGAGCACGCGAACGCGACGCTCGCGGCGGTGGTGAACTCCTCGACCGACGCCATCCTCAGCGTCGACGGGGGCGGCAACATCACCTCGTGGAACGCCGGAGCCGAGGCGCTGTTCGGCTTGTCCGCGACGCAGAGCGTCGGCCAGCCGCTCGCGGCGGTGTTCTCCGACACGCCGGACGACGAGCGCGAAACCTACCGCCGGCGCATCGCCCAGGGCGAGGCGCACGAGTTCGAGACGCGGCAGGAGCGCCCGGATGGCCGCTCCGTCGACGTCTGGGTCACCTCCGCCCCGATCCGCGATCGCGCGGGACGGATCATGGGCGCCTCGCTGTTCGTGCGCGACATGTCGGCCCACCGGCAGCGCGAGGACCACGTCCGCTTCCTGATGCGCGAGCTGACCCACCGCTCGAAGAACCTGCTCGCCGTGATCCAGGCGATGGCGCGCCAGTCGCTGGCCAAGGACATCGCCCCCGACGAGTTCGTGCGCCGCTTCTCCTCGCGCCTCGCCGGCCTCGCCGGCTCGCACGACCTGCTGTCCTCGGTGCAGTACAAGGGCGTGTCGCTGCGCGACCTGATCGCCTCGCAGCTCAGCCACTACGAGGAGCTGTTCGGCGACCGCATCCTCCTGCGCGGCGAGGACCTGACGGTGCGCCCCGAGGCGGCGCAGAACATCGGCGTGGCGCTGCACGAGCTGTCGACCAATGCCGCGAAGTACGGCGCCCTGTCGAACGACACGGGGCAGGTGACGATCTCCTGGGTGCTGAGCGAGGGCGAGCCGGCCCAGTTCGACCTCGACTGGCAGGAGAGCGGCGGCCCGCCGGTGATCGAGCCGACGCGGCGCGGCTTCGGCTCGATCGTGATGAACCGCATCGCGGGACAGGCGATGAACGGGCGATCGAGCATCCGCTTCGATCCCGCCGGGGTGCACTGGACCTTGAGCGTGCCGGCGAACGCCGCCGTGTCGACGCTGCCGCCGGCGGAGTAACCGGCTGCTCCGACGCGGACGCCCTGCGCCCTGGCGTACCGCTTGCCTCGGCGGGACGATCAAGGAGGAACGCGGATGCAGTTCGAGCTCGGCTGCCAACTCGGCTACGACGTCAAGGCGGACGGCACGCCCTTCCTGTTCAACATCGAGGCGCAGAACGCCGAAACGCAGCGGGTGCTGTCCGAGCAGCTGATCCTCGACCCGCCGCTGCCCTCCACCACCTGGACGATGCCGGAGAGCGGCAACCGCTATTTCCGCACCGTCGCGCCGAAGGGCAAGCTGACGCTGCGCTACACCGCCACCGTCGACCTCACCTCCGAGCTGACCGCGCTGGAGCAGATCCTCGGCATGCCGCCGGCAGAGCTGCCGCTGCAGGTGTTCACCCACCTGTGGCCGAGCCGGTACTGCCAGTCCGACAAGCTGGAGCGCTTCGCCCGCTCGACCTTCGGCGGGCTGGAGCCGGGCTATGCGACGGTGAACGGCATCTGCAACTGGATCCACGACTACGTCGCCTACGAGGGCGGCGTGTCGGACGCGCTCACCTCCGCCTTCGACACGGTGACGCAGCGCGCCGGCGTGTGCCGCGACTTCGCGCATCTCGCGATCGCGCTGTGCCGGACGCTGGGCATCCCCGCCCGCTACGTCTCGGCCTACGCCTCGCAGCTCGACCCGCCGGACTTCCACGCCGTGTTCGAGGCGTTCCTGCGCGGGTCGAACGGCGGCTCGTGGTTCATCTTCGACGCGACGCGGATGTCGGACCCGGCGGGGCTGGTGCGCATCGGCATCGGCCGCGACGCGGCCGAGGTGGCCTTCTGCTCGCCCTTCGGCAACACCGGCTTCGACAAGCCGGAGGTGTGGATCCGGCAAGTCGGCGGCAACAACCTCGCCACGGTACAGGGGGTGCGGACGTCGGTGGCGTGAAGGGACCGCAAAAAAAAGGCCCTCCCCGGAGGGAGGGCCGTCTCGACGTCCACTTCGGCGTTGCCGCCTATCTCGCATCGCGCGTGGACCGGCCGGAACCGGCGGGGAAGCGCTCGTTTCAGTCGATCGTCACCTCGGCGCTTGGAGTACGTATCTCACATGCTCCAAGCAAGATGGCGTGGAGCATGGCCCGGGCGCAGCGCAGGGAAGGATGACTTGCGATCTGCGCACCGCCCCTACGGCAGCGCCGGCGCGGTGCTGCCGCGTCCCGGCAGCACCCGCGGCTGCCGGGCGATCACCCCCGCCATCAGGATCGAGGCGAGCACCACGAAGCCCTCCATCGCCTTCGCCAGCCCGACGTCGCCGCCGGTCCAGGGGATGACGAAGGTGGCGATGCCCTGGGTGAACGCCGCCACGGCATAGGCGATGCCCATGCCGAAGGAGCGCACGGCGTCGGCGAAGCGCTGCGACAGGAAGTGCGGCACCAGCGCGAACACCCCGCTCGACGAAGCGCCGAGGGTGAGGGCGGTGGGGACCACCAGCGCGAGCCGCCCGGCGCTGGCGAACGGCACGATGCCGGCGACCGTGATCGCGATGCAGACCAGGATCACCGCCCGCTCGCCGAGCCGCGTCGTCGCCCAGCCGCACAGCAGCTTGCCGGCGATCGAGCCGACCGAATAGGCGGCGACCGCCGCGAACAGGCCGTCGGGGCCGAAGCCGTGGGTGGTCTTCAGCAGCGTGGGATAGAAGTTGTATACCGCCGCGGTCTGGAACTGCAGCGCCGCCATGAACAGGCAGGCCTGCCAGGCGGCAGGGTCCATGCGGAACGGCGGCGACGCCGCCGCCTGCCGCTCGCCCCCCGCCTTCTTCTCCTCCTGGGTGCGCAGCCACACCGGGCTCTCGTGGATGCCGACGCGGATGAAGATGGCGAGCAGCGCCGGCACCAGGCCGACGAAGAACAGCGAGCGCCAGCCGAAGGCCGGCAGCAGCACCGCCTGCGCCCCCGCCGCGGCGAAGAAGCCGAACTCGTAGCCGGCCATCATCAGCGAGGAGGCGACGGAACTGGCCTTCTCCGGCACGGTCTCCATCAGCAGCGAGGCGGAGGCCGTCCACTCGCCGCCGAAGCCCATGCCGAAGAACAGCTGGATGACGAGCAGCGCGCCGTAGCTCCAGGCCAAGCCGCTCATCCCGGAAAAGGCGGCGAACCAGATCACGCCGAGCATGAAGGTCAGCTTGCGGCCGTAGCGGTCGGCGAGCCAGCCCCAGCCGACGTTGCCGAGGATGCGCCCCAGGCTCTGCGCGGTGATGACCAGCCCCATCGCGGTCAGCGAGACGCGGAAGTCCTTGCCGATCTCGGGCAGCACCAGCAGCAGCGCCACCTGGTCGAAGGCGTCGAGGAACCAGCCGAGGAAGCAGGCGAGCACCAGCCGCCAGTGCGGCCGCAGCAGGGCGAAGGGGCCCGGCTCGGGCGCGGAGGTCAAGGGCTGGTCCATGCGGTCACCGTGCGGCGGCTCGCGGCCGCGTCAGGCGCCGAGCAATGCCACGATCCTGTCGAGCTGGTCGAGGCTGGCGTACTTCAGCTTCACCTCGCCGCCCTCCCCCTTGCGGGCGATGGCCACGTCCACGCCGACGCGGATGGCGAGGCGCCGCTCCAGCGCCGCCGTGCCGGCGTCCTTGAACCCGCGCTCCGAGCGCGCCGCGCCCTCCTCGGCCTGGTCGCGGGTCCGGGCGATCATCTCCTCGGTGGCGCGCACCGACAGCCCCCGGGCGACGACGCGCTTCGCCATCGTCTGCGGGTCGTCGGCGTTGCACAGCGCGCGAGCGTGGCCGGCGGTGATCTGGCCCGACGACAGCATCGCGCGCACCGCCTCCGGCAGCTTGAGGAGGCGCAAGGTGTTGCTGACGTGCGGCCGGCTCTTGCCGATCACCTTGGCGAGGTCGCCCTGGCTGTAGCCGAACTCGGCGCCGAGCCGCTCGTAGCCCTCGGCCTCCTCCAGCGCGTTGAGGTTGGTGCGCTGGACGTTCTCGATGATCGCGATCTCGAGCGCCTGCTTGTCGTCGGCCTCGATCGTCACCACCGGCACGTCGGCGAGGCTTGCCCGCTGCGCCGCCCGCCAGCGCCGCTCGCCGGCGATGATCTCGTAGGCGTCGGCGTTCCCCGGCACGGTGCGCACCAGGATCGGCTGGATGATGCCCTTCTCGCGCACCGAATCGGTCAGCTCGGCGAGGTCGTCCTCGTCGAACAGGGTGCGCGGGTTGCGCGGGTTGGGGCGCAGGAACTCGACCGGCACGCGCTTCTGCCCGCGCACCCTGACGATCGCCTCGCTCTCGCCGCCGCTGTCGCCGATCAGCGCGGCGAGACCGCGCCCCAGCCGGGAGCGCGTCTCGTCGCCTTGCGCCTTGTTGGGGTGTGCACTCATCGAATC
>CALMRL010000036.1 GCA_937873345.1 uncultured Beijerinckiaceae bacterium
ACGTCCTTGCCGTCAGTCAGCCCCTATGGGGCGTGGCCCCTGAGCGCGGCCGACCCGAACGGGGAAGCCCGGTTCGGGCCTGGCCACTGGCAGCCCGTCGCGCGTTCCGGTAGGAGGTTGCCTCGACCGGGCGAAGGGGAAGGCTCCGCAGCGTGACAGCAGAGTTGGGCGGCCGGCCGCATTTCAACTTCAAGGCGCCGCTCGACGCCGAAGCGGCGGCCGCCCCCCTCCTGTCCCGCCTCATCGGCACGCCCGCCTTCGCGCGGCTGAGCAACGTCCGCTTCCTCGGCGGCATCGACTATGCCCGCATTCCGGCGCCCAACGGCCGGCCGGGCAGCCGCCGCTACACCCGCTACCAGCACAGCCTCGGCGTCGCCCGCCTGGCGCTGCTCTACGCGGACCTGCGCGGCCTGCCCCCGGACGAGCGCCGGCTCATCGGCGCCGCGGCGCTGCTGCACGACATCGGCCACGCGCCGCTGTCCCATTCGCTGGAGCCGGTCTTCAAGGAAGCCTTCGGCGTCGACCACCACCTCGCCACGGCCGACGTCCTGTTCGGCCGCGTGCCGCTCGGCGCGGAGGTTCACGCCCTGCTGCGCGACGCGAAGCTCGACGTGGAGCGCTTGGCCGCCGTGATCGAGGGCCGCGAGGAGGGCCACGACGGCTTCTTCGGCGGCCCGATCAACTTCGACACGATCGAGGGCATCCTGCGCTCGCACACCTACGAGAAGCCGGCGCCGCGCTTGAGCCCCGAAACCGTCGCCGTGGCGGCGACCCGCCGGCGCGACGCCGCCGACCGCGACACGGTGGACGAGTTCTGGCGCTGCAAGGACATGGTCTACGGCAACATCATCAACTGCGAGAAGGGCCTGCTGGCGGATGCCGTGTGCCAGGACGCGATGCGGCGCGAGATCGGGCGCTTCACCCGCGCCGACTACCTCGTCACCGAGCGGCGGCTCTTCGCGAAGCTGCCGGAACTCCGGGCGCTGCTGACCGCTCCCCATTTCGAGCGTGAAGCGCGCCGGGCGCTCACGGCGCCGCTTCGCGCCCGCACGCGCCGTTTCTTCACCGACCAAACGATCGACTTCTTCGCGCGCGACGACAGGGCCCGCTACCGCCAGAAGCGCTCCGAGCGCATCCTGGAGGTCCGCGAGCTGACGGACGAGCGGATCGAGGAGCTGCGACAGGACCTGTTCAATGACGCACGCCGCGATCGCGAAGGCCCGGACCTATTCTGACCGCAAGCTGCGCGGCCTCAAGGCGCTCGTGCGCGGCGGCGTGCCGGCCGAGGCCGTCGTGGTGGCCTGCGGCTCCTTCGCGCGGCGGGAAGCCTGCGCGTCCTCGGACCTCGACTATTTCGTGATCCGCCTCGGCGGCGAAGGGGAAGGCGAGGCCGAGCCCGCCTGGGTCGAGCCGCTCGCGGCGGCGCTGACAGAGGTGGTCCCCATCGAGCCCGCGCGCGGCGGCCCCTTCACGGCGGTCGAGCGCCGGACCGACATGGGGCGCAACATGGGCGGCCAGGACGACACCAACAAGAGCCTGACGCGGAGCATTATGTTCC
>CALMRL010000037.1 GCA_937873345.1 uncultured Beijerinckiaceae bacterium
ACGAGGGAGACGAGGCGCAGCGCGTCGGGCGGGCGCTGGTGCAGGCGGCGGCCGGCGACGCGGGCTTGCGCGAGCCTGAACGACCGTAATCTCGCCCGATTGCTCGCCGAGGTTCGCGGCCGACGAGCAAGAAACAAGGTCGACATGATTCCCGCTCCGGTCCGCCCCTCGCAAGCCCGCAGCCATGCCACCCGGACCGCGGTCCACAGCTTTCTGCTGGCTGCGGCAGGAGCAGCCGGGATGAGCGTGCACGGCGCAGCGGCGCAGCAGGGCATGACCATCGTCGATCATTGCTCGCTCTACGGCGCCGGCTTCGTCGATGTCGGCAACGGCACCTGCGCCCGCGTCGTGCGCCACCACGACGAGGCGGCCAGCCAGCACGTCCGTGTCGATCTCGACGGCCACGAGCCGGGCGGCCGCGCCGCTTCGGACGATCCCCGCGCCTGGTCGGCCGGCGGCACGGCCAACGCCGCGCTGCGCTCCGACGGGCTCGGCATGCTGCCTGGCGCCGCCGAAGCGGCGCACCTGCGCGTGCAGGGCGGGCTGTACGGGCGGTAGGCCCTATCCCTGAGGGCTCCAGCTCCCTGAAGGTTTCAGGGACGCCCGGCTCAGCGCGGCGCGTCCTCCGGCTTGATCCCGCCCGGCGCTCCCTGGATCTGCGGCGCGGTCGGCTGCGCCGTCTGCTTCTTATCGGGCACCGGCTCGGTGCCGAGCAGGTGGGCACTCGATACGAAGCGCTCGTCGCCGACGTGACCGAACACCTTCAGCACCTCGCCGCCCTGCGGCACGAACAGGGCGCGCATCACCCTGTCGTCGGAGCAGGTGATCTCGCTCAGGCGCACCAGCCCGACCTCGCCCGACACGTCGGAGCCGTCGCAGGTGGCGCCGCCGGCGAGCTTCAGCTCGAACTGCGCGGTGCCCACCCCCTTGTCCCCCGTGCCGGCCACCAGCGTGCCGGAGAAGCTCTCGTGGCGGTTCTGCAGCTCGCCGGAGAAGATCCACACGTCGGGCTCCGCCTCCGCCGCTTCGGGCTTGAAGGGCGCCGGCGCCGCGCCCAGCGCCGCCGGCGGGTCGGCGGAGGGCGCAGAGGGATCGGGAGCCTGCTGCGCCACAGCCGGACTGACGAGGGCCAGCACCGCGGCGAGGGCGGCGCGCCTCACAGCCAAGGCCTGTCCTCCGCCATGCGGCGCTCGTACATCTCCACGTCGCCGCTCTTCTCCAGCGTCAGCGCGATGTCGTCGAGGCCGTTCAAGAGGCAGTGCTTGCGGAAAGGGTCGACCTCGAACGGCAGCGTGCCGCCGTCCGGCCCCTGGATGGTCTGCGTCTCGAGATCGATGGTGAGGGTGGCGTTGGCGCCGCGCTCCGCGTCGTCCATCAGCTTCTCCAGGTCGTCGCGGGAGACGACGATCGGCAGGATGCCGTTCTTGAAGCAGTTGTTGAAGAAGATGTCGGCGAAGCTCGTCGAGATGACGCAGCGGATGCCGTAGTCGAGCAAGGCCCAGGGCGCATGCTCGCGCGACGAGCCGCAGCCGAAGTTGTCCTCCGCGACGAGGATGCTGGCGCGGCGGTAGGCCGGCCTGTTCAGCACGAAGTCGGGGTTCTCCGAGCCGTCCTCGCGGTAGCGGTGGGTGGAGAACAGGCCGTCCTTGAGGCCGGTGCGCTTGATCGTCTTGAGGAAGCGCGCCGGGATGATCTGGTCGGTGTCGACGTTGGCGATCTTGAGCGGCGCGGCGACGCCGGTCAGCGTGGTGAACTTGTCCATCGCGGAACCCTACAGGGGCGCGGGGCGGGACGCAAAGCGGCGGACCGGCCTCGGGCCTTACCCCCGCCGGCGGATGCGGACGTAGAGCGCGCCGGCGCCGCCGTGCGAGCGCCCTGCCTCCTCGTAGCCGATCACCAGCGGCCGAAACTCCGGCATGTCGAGCCACAGCGGCACCGAGCGCTTGAGCACGCCGACGCCGTCGCCGTACTCGAAGGCCGCCTCGGCCGCCCGCGCGCCCTTGAAGCTGGTTCCCTTGCCCGTCACCACCAGCACCACCCGCATCCCCTCGCCCTGCGCCTCGCCGAGGAAGCGGCGCAGCGCCGAAAGCGCCCGCTCGCGGGTCATGCCGTGCAGGTCGATGGCGGCATCCGCCGTCGTCCGGCCGCGCGACAGGCGCTGCTTCAGCTTGCGCTCGATCGGCGCCAGCGGCGGCAAGGCGGGCATCGCCGGGGCATGGAGGCGCCGGGCGGGCAGGGGCGCGGCGGTGGGC
>CALMRL010000038.1 GCA_937873345.1 uncultured Beijerinckiaceae bacterium
GAGGGGGACCGCCGAGAGGCGGTGGAGGGGGCTCGCGAGCCGCAGCGCCCCCCAACCCGTCGAGGACCGCAGCGCCCGCCGTCTCACCGAGGCAAGCAGTCCCATCAATCCGCCCACACCGCCGCCCGCATCGGCATCGCACCGGCGATCAGCTTGGCGACGGTGACCGGCTTGTACAGGCCGTAATGCATCGGCGCCACGCCCAGCGCAGCCGGCTCCAGCGCGGCCGGCAGCGGCGCGGCGTGGCTCTTCAGCACCGGGGCCGTCGGCGCAGCGAGCGCCGCGGTCTCCACCTTCGGCGCCGGCCGAGGGCGATGGCGGGCCGGTCGGCGCCCTTCGTGAGCAGCGCCGCGAAGCTCGCGTTCTGCCCGCCGGCGGAATAGGTCGGGCGCCCCGCCGCCGAGCCGTCGCGGACCAGCTCGGCGACGCGCTGCTTCTCCGCCGCGAGGCGCGCCTGCGCCTGCGCCTCGCGGCCGGCGTCGGCGGAGGGCGCGAAGCTGTAGCGCCTGCCGGCGACGCCGACCTGCAGCAACTCGCCCGACGCCTCGAAGCGGACAGAGCCTTCCTTGAGCTGGCGCCAGAAGTCGATGTTCGCGTCGTTGCGGTAGAGCGCCATGTTGCTGGCGGTCATGTGGAAGGGATAGGCCTGGAGCTGGAACGCCGGCTGGCCGCCCTTCAAGGCGTCGCGGGCGATGGCGTAGAGTTCGCCGACCTGTTTGTCGGTCATCGCGAAGCAGCCCATCGACGAGCAGGTGCCGTGCACCATCACCGCCGAGCCCGACGCCCCGTGCGCCCGGTCGTAAGCGTTGGGGAAGCCTGTGTCGAAGGAAAGGTAGTAGTGCGAGTTGGGGGTCATCTGCCGCGGGCCGACGGGATAGAAGCCCTCCGGCGTCTGCCGGTCGCCGTTCGCGTGCTTCGGCCCGAGCTGGCCGGACCAGCGGCAGATCGGGAAGCTCTTGATGTAGACGAAGCGCCCGTCGCGATCGCGCTTCCACACCTCGATCTCCGACTCCTTCTTGTAGGAGCGCAGGACCAGCGGCGCGGCGGCGTCGGTGCCCTTGGCCGCCATCAGGGCGAGTGTCGCCTTGGGGATCGGCGCCAGCGCCTTGGCCGGCAGCTCGGCCTTCGCCGCCGCGGGAGCGAGGGCGGCCGCCAGGGCGAGGGCGCGAAGGCTGGCGGCGCTCAAGGCGCGGGAAGTCCTGGCGTGCGGTTCACCGGCAACATTTGCTCTCCGAAAACGACGGAGTCGAGGCATCCGCGGCATTGAGCCGGCCGCTTCTACCGCTCCGCCACCGAATGCGGCCAGGAGGCGCGCAGCGGGCCGCCGCCGGCGATGCGGTCGCCGAGCAGGGCGACGCCGAGCGAGGGGGCGGAGAGGGCCTGCGCCATGATGCC
>CALMRL010000039.1 GCA_937873345.1 uncultured Beijerinckiaceae bacterium
CTACATCGTCTACGGGCCGCTCGCCAACGGCGCCACCACGCTGATGTTCGAGGGCATCCCGACCTACCCCACCGCGGCGCGCTTCTGGGAGGTCGTCGACAAGCACAAGGTGAACATCTTCTACACCGCGCCGACCGCGATCCGCTCGCTGATGGGTGCCGGCGACGACAAGCTGGCGAACGTCAGCCTCGCCTCGCTGCGGGTGCTGGGCTCGGTCGGCGAGCCGATCAATCCCGAGGCCTGGAACTGGTACCACGAGAAGATCGGCCAGGGACGCTGCCCGATCGTCGACACCTGGTGGCAGACCGAGACCGGCGGCATCCTGATCACGCCGCTGCCCGGCGCCACCACGCTGAAGCCCGGCTCCGCCACCCTGCCCTTCTTCGGCGTGCTGCCGCAGGTGGTCGACGCCGAGGGTGCGGTGCAGGAGGGCGCCTGCGAGGGCAACCTCGTCATCGCCCACTCCTGGCCCGGGCAGATGCGCACGGTGTACGGCGACCACAAGCGCTTCGTCGAGACCTACTTCTCGACCTATCCCGGCAAGTACTTCACCGGCGACGGCTGCCGGCGCGACGGCGACGGCTACTACTGGATCACGGGGCGCGTCGACGACGTCATCAACGTGTCCGGCCACCGCATGGGCACGGCCGAGGTCGAGTCCTCGCTCGTCGCCCACGCCAAGGTGTCGGAAGCGGCGGTGGTCGGCTTCCCCCACGACATCAAGGGCCAGGGCATCTACGCCTACGTCACGCTGATGGAGGGGCAGGCCGGCTCGGACGAGCTGCGCAAGGAACTGGTCGCCTGGGTGCGCCGCGACATCGGGCCGATCGCCTCGCCCGACGTGATCCAGTTCGCTCCGGGCCTGCCGAAGACCCGCTCGGGCAAGATCATGCGCCGTATCCTGCGCAAGATCGCGGAGAACGAGGTCGACAAGCTTGGCGACACCTCGACCCTCGCCGACCCGGCCGTAGTCGATGATCTCGTGGCGAACCGTCCCGGCGCCAAGGCTGCGCCGCGCGCGAGCGCGTGAGCGCCACCCCGTCGGTCGCCCGGAGCTGATTCCGGGCGCATGCCGATGCCTCTGCCGCCATGCCGTCGGTTATTAAAAAATCTCGGTGTGGCGGAACCCGTTAATCTTGCCGCCAACCGCGGCGAATTGCGGCGGGATTGCGACATCGCGGCAACAGCCGCTTCCGAACCGCCGGATCACGGTCGGTTTTAACGCTAATCATACACCTTACGCGCTAGTCTCCTCGTTACGGGCTCGGGGGCGCTCGTCGCCAGCGTATCAAAGCTCAACGGGGATACCATGAAGAGGATTACGAGCGGCCTCGCGGCCGCAGGGATCGTCGCGTCCGTCACCATGGCGGCGCTCATCGCCTCACCGGCGCAGGCCAAGCAGTCGGTCGCCGTGCCGACGACCTATCCCGCCGGCATGATCATCATCAAGCAGAGCGAGCGTTCTCTGTACTACACCAACGGCGACGGCACCGCCGTGCGCTACCCCGTGGCGATCGGAAAGACCGGCAAGGCGTGGCGCGGCCAGACCTACGTCGAGGGCAAGTTCATCCGCCCGGACTGGTCGCCGCCGGAAGTGGTGTCGCGCGACCATCCCGAACTGCCGCAGTTCATCCCCGGCGGCGCGCCGAACAACCCGATGGGCGCCGCGGCGCTGACGCTGCAGCTCGACCAGGTCGCGATCCACGGCACCACGATCAAGATGCGCAAGTCGGTCGGCACCGCCGCCTCCTACGGCTGCATCCGCATGCTGAACGAGGACGTCGTGGACCTCTACAGCCGCGTCAAGGTCGGCACCCCGGTCGTCTCGATCCCGTAGGACCGCCCTTCTCCGTCATCGCGAGGGGAACGCCGCCGGCGATCAGCCGGCCCAGCGCTCCGTGGCGGCATCGTCGCTCGCCTTGGCCTCGACCCAGTCGCGCGACGTGCCGTCGGTGCGGTGCTCCTTCTTCCAGAAGGGCGCTCGCGTCTTCATGAAGTCCATCAGGAACGAGGCGGCCTCGAAGGCGGCCTGCCTGTGCCGGCTCGCCGTGACCACGCAGACGATCGGCTCGCCGGGCCTGATCCGGCCGAAGCGGTGCACCACGCGAAGTCCCGCCAGCGGCCAGCGCCGTTCGGCCTCGGCGGCGACGCGGCCGACCTCCTCCTCCGCCATGCCGGGATAGTGCTCGATCTCGAGCGCGGCCAGCGTACCGTCCTCGTCGCGGCACAGGCCGGTGAAGGCCACCACCGCGCCGATGTCGCTGCGCCCCGCGGTCAGTGCGGCAGACTCCGCGGCGACGTCGAACCCTTCCGCCTGCACCCGCACGCCGGGATGGGTCATGGCCTTCAGCCCCCCGTCATCGGCGGGAAGAAGGCGATCTCGCGCGCGCCCGCGATCGGCGCCTCATGGCGCACGTGCGATCGATCCAGGGCGGCGCGGATGGCGCCGGCCTGCTCGAAGGCCGCCTCGTAGCCTTCGCCCCGCCCGCGCAGCCAGCCGATGAGGTCGGCGACGCTGACCACCTCGGGCGGGGGCGCCAGCACCTCCTCGGTTTTGCCGATGCGCTCGCGCACCCAGGCGAAGTACACGGCCTTCACGCGAACCTCCTCAAAGGACCGCCCTCAAGCGGCGTCCTCGATCGCGAGGATGTGGCGGATGCCGGAGAACAGGTAGTCCCATCCCGTGTAGATGGTGAGGATGGCGGCGATCCACAGCAGCACCAACCCGGCCGCCGTAACGCCGGGCAGCACCCTGTCGCCGGCGGGGCCGCAGATCAGGAAGCCCAATGCGATCAGTTGCGCCGTAGTCTTCCACTTGGCGACGCGGCTGACCGGCAGCGACACCTTCAGCTCGGCGAGGAACTCGCGCAGGCCGGAGACCAGGATCTCGCGGCACAGGATGACGATCGCCGCGACGACGTGGATGCCCGACAGCGTGCGGTCGTTGACCAGCATGAACAGCACGGCGGCGACGAGCAGCTTGTCAGCGATCGGGTCGAGCATGCGGCCGAGCGAGGACTGCTGCGACCAGGCGCGGGCGAGATAGCCGTCGAAGAAGTCGGTGATCGCCGCCGCGGCGTACAGGCCCAGCGCCGTCCAGCGCATCGCATCGATGGTCGGCCGGTACAGGCAGGCGACGACGAGCGGCACGGCGGCGATGCGGCCGTAGGTGAGGAGGTTGGGCAGGCTCCAGCGGTGCCGCGCGCCCTGCGGGATCGCGGTCACGGCACGCGGGCCAAGGGCCGGAAGATCACGGGAAAGGGGTCGCGGTTCACCGGCATGAGGCTAGGAACACGCGGGTTCGGCCCCGGTCAAGCCGACTTCGCGAGCCGGCAGCGGACGCTTGGAACACGGCGTCATGGCGCGTCCGAGCTTCCGCTCCCCGCCCGCTCCGCCAGCACCACCAGACGGTCGTCGGCGGCGCGCAGGCGTTCGAGGGCGCCGGTGCAGCTCACCACCCCCGAGCCCGGCAGCGCCGCCGGCAGGGTGAGCCGCCTCGCCGCGCGCGAGGG
>CALMRL010000040.1 GCA_937873345.1 uncultured Beijerinckiaceae bacterium
CGACCTGCACCCGCTGGGCGATGCGGAGGGGTGATTTGCACGTTGACATTCGGGACGAGGAAAGCAGGTAAGAAGCATCGTCGAGGCAGGGTGGCTGCGGAGGGCCGATCGGGATGAAAGTCGGCATCGCGCTGGCGGGGGTTTCTTCCGCCATGAGGCATGCGCTCATTCAGGCCGGCTCTCTGGCACCAAGCGCCGTGACTCGCTCGCAACGCCACCGTCGCTCGGATGCCGAGGCCTTGGCGTCGGATTGGGCGAAGGTCGGACGCGATCTCTACCTTGCCTCGCGTCGCGGCTCGAAGGCGAAGCCATTTGAGCGAGCGGGATAACGCCTCGTCGACAGGCCGACCGCCGGTGCCGGCGGACGTTTCGGCCCCATCCGATGGGCCGCAACACGCGACGTCGCCGGGCGCCGACGGCGATCTGTCCACGACAGGCACGATCACCATCGAGGCGAGTTGGGCAGGACCGCAGAGGAAGCGTCTGGCGCCGACGTCGATTACGGGCAGGTGATTAAATTCTACGAGGCGGAGCCGATCGGACTGGGCCGGTACAGCCCGCCTCGCGTGGTCAGGACCGAGCGGAAGACAATAACCTGCCGGCCCCTACCGAGCGCATATCTCGACCAGCCTCACTGAGCGCCGAGCCTCACCATGCGGATGTCCATGCGGAGGTTCACCTGCCTGACCAATGCGTTCTCCAAGAAGGTGGGAAACCTACCGGCGGCGGTCGCTCTCCACTTTGCACATTACAAATTCGCGCGGACCCATAAGACGCTCAGGGTGACGCATGCGATGGAAGCGGGGGTTGCCGACCGGCTATGGTCGTTGCACGATCTGGTGGGGGAAATGAGCGCCGGAGATTGTAGCTGATGCGCCTCTCTGACGATGACTTTGCTGCGCTTAGTCGAGTGAGTGATTTTGAGTCATATTATGAGCAGCTAAGCCCAGCAGAAATGATGGAAGAGGTGGAGCGATTACATACAGATGGCAGCAAGCAAACCGTACTATTCCAACACATAATGATGCATCGACGTTTTCTTGATATAGCATGCTTTAATAGAGACTTGGCAGATCATCAACGGTCTGCAGTCATTGGAGTAGTAAACGGATTGAGGGAGTCGATTGATCGAATCATCCTCCCTGCAATTGACTCCGCAATGGCCGAACGAGTGCAAGCGGCTCTCGCGTCATCTGAAGATTACGTCGAAAGGTTCGGTTCCTATCCAAGAGCAGCCGCGATGATCCGCATAGGAGCCAGGAAGCCAGTCGGCCCTTATGAACTTGGGGTAATTGAAGAGATTTTCGGTACGCAATCAAATTAGGACTCAACCCCATCACGCTATCAATTGCAATCGCACGTGCCCTTGCGTAAAAATGATATCAAAGGTTGTGACGCGCCGGCGTCGATCGCCGCATGAGGCGCCGCCGGTAGACTAGGCCGCGGAAGCGCGGCGGACGGAGGCTGCGACGTGTTCGGCTACGGCTTCCTCTTCCTCCTCGACGTCGCCTTCATCGTCCACGCCGCCAAGACCGGGCGCTTCTGGCCCTGGGCCTACGTCATCCTCTTCATCCCCGGCCTCGGCACGGCGGCCTACGTTCTTCTCGAAGTGCTGCCGGAGTACCGCCACGCGCCGCAGGCCCGGAGGGTGCGGGCGGGGGTTTCGGCGCGGATCAACCCCAACCAGCGCTACCGCGCCCTGCATGCCGACCTCGAGACCGTCGACACGCTGGGCAATCGCCTGGCGCTCGCCGAGGAGTGCCTGCGGCTGAAGCGCTACGACGAGGCGCTGCACCACTACGAGGGCATCATCGCGCGGCCGATGGGCGACGAGCCGGTGTACTACCTCGGCAAGGCGCAGGCCGAGTTCGGGCTGGGCGAGCCGCGAATGGCGATCGTCACGCTCGACGAGCTGAAGCGGCTGTGGCCGGCATACCAGTCGCAGGACGGCCACCTGCTCTACGCCAAGTCGCTGGAAGCCTGCGGGCGCGACGTCGACGCGCTGGCGGAGTACGACGGGCTGGCGCGCTATTTCGCCGGCCAGGAGGTGCAACTGCGCCGCCTCCTTCTGCTCGACCGGCTCGGACGGCCCGACGAGGCGGAGGCGATCGCCTCCGCGATGATGCGCTACCACAAGAAGGCGCCCCGCCACGCCCGCCAGCAGCAGGCGGAGTGGTTCTCCGGCGCCAAGAGCTACCTCAAGGGCCGGCCCGGTTGATCCGCCCCATCCTCATCCGGCCTGGCTCATCCGGCTTGGCGCGCCCGGTCCCGACGATGCCTGACGATCCACCTCGATCGGGTCGATCACGGCCTGATCGGCGTCGCGCAGCGCCGGCAGCTTGCGCAACCAGGCGTTCCAGCCCAGCCGCGGGCCGATCGTGCCGAGCCGCGCCTCCGGCACATCGTCCTTGCGCAGCACCACCTGCACCTCGAAGTCGAGGCCGCAGTCCGCCGTGAAGCGCACCAGCTCGACGAGCCGCGCCATCGCCCGGCCGTCCGGCGACAGCCACTGGAAGGTGCCGTAGTCGACGGGGCCGAGCACCACGCGGAAGGTCGAGGCGACGTCGGGGGTGCGCGCGCCGGCCACGGCGTCGACGCCGAGGCGGGAGAAGGACGGCGCGCCGCCGGCGAGCGGCGCGGCGAGGCGGCTCTGCTCGGCCGGGTCGATCAGCAGCCAGCGTCGGCGCAGCGGCTCCACCGCGACGGGCAGGCCGAAATGGTCGGCGAGCAGCACCTCGAGGGCGGCGGCGGAGCGCACCTCGCGCGACAGCAGCCCGGCATAGGACAGGATGTGCCTGTCGGCGGTGAGCATCCGTCCGCGCAGGGC
>CALMRL010000041.1 GCA_937873345.1 uncultured Beijerinckiaceae bacterium
TGACGACGCCGCGCAGTGGGCGGCGACCCGCCCGCAGCATCGCCCGCATCACGGCGCTGGGCGCATGCCTCGCCGTCCCCCTGGTCGCCGGCCGGCCGGCGGACGCGCGCGAGACGCTGAACCTGTCGACCCCCTTCGAGGTGTCGGACAGTCCTGCCGGCAACTACCTTTCGGCGCTGATAGCCAACGCCGACCACGACACCACCGCCGCCGCGACCTTCTTCCGCGAGGCGCTGCGCTTCGATCCGCGCAATCCGCAGCTGCTCGAGAAGGCTTTCATCGCGGCCCTGTCGAACGGCAACATGCTCGACGGCTTCACCCTCGCCGATCGGCTGATCGCCCGCGATCCGACGAACGGCCTCGCCCATCTGGCGCTGGGCATCCGGGCGATGCACAACAAGCAGTGGACGCAGGCCCGCGGGCAGTTTTCGAAGGGCGGCCCGGCGCAGGCCCACGACGTCACCGCCACGCTGCTCACCGCCTGGAGCTACGCCGGCTCAGGCGATGAGAAGAAGGCGCTGGAAGTGTGCGACCGGCTGCGCGACGACAACTTCGCCGTGTTCCGCGACTTCCACGCCGGCCTGATCGCCGACGAGATGGGCGACAAGGCCGAGGCGCTGCGCCGCTTCGAAGCCGCCTACGGGCAGGACAAGAACACGCTGCGCCTCGTCGACGCCTACGCCCGCGCCCTTTCGCGCACCGGCGGCAACGACAAGGCGATGAAGGTCTACGACGAGTTCGAGAACGTCCTGCCGAACCATCCCCTCATCGCCGCGGCCGTCGCCGATCTCAAGGCCGGCAAGACGCTCGACCCGCTGATCAGGACGCCCGACGCCGGCGCGGCGGAGGTGCTCTACGGGCTCGGCGCGGCGGGCGGGCACCAGGGCGACGAGATCGCGGCGATCGTCTACCTCCGCCTGTCGCTCTATCTCGCGCCAAAGAACGACCTCGCCCTGATCACCCTCGCCGACGTCTACGACCGGCTGAAGCAGAACGAGACGGCGGTCGCGATCTACGAGAGCGTGCCGGAAGGCTCGCCGCTGCGCACCACCGCCGACATCCAGATCGCGCAGCTGCTCGATAACCTCGGCAAGAAGACGGAGTCGACCGACTACCTCCGCCATATCGTCGCCGACCATCCGCAGGACGAGGACGCGTTGCTGGCCCTCGGCAACGCCCAGCGCGCCGACAAGAAATACGCCGAGGCGGTGGACACCTACACCAAGGCTCTTGCCGCCTCGAAGAAGCCGGAGAAGGCGGAGTGGCCGCTGTTCTATTTCCGCGGCATCGCGCTGGAGCGCTCGGGTCAGTGGGCCAAGGCGGTGGACGATTTCCGCAAGGCGCTCGCTCTCTACCCCGAGCAGCCGCTGGTGCTGAACTATCTCGGTTATTCTTGGGTCGACCGCGGCGAGAACCTCGACGAGGCCTTCAAGATGCTGCACAAGGCGGTCGAGTTGCGTCCCTCCGACGGCTACATCGTCGATAGTCTGGGCTGGGCCTACTACAAGCTCGGCAAGTACGATGAGGCGGTGAAGGAGCTGGAGCGGGCGATCGACCTGAAGCCTTCCGACCCGACGATCAACGATCACCTCGGCGATGCCTACTGGCGGGTCGGCCGCAAGCTCGACGCGCACTTCCAGTGGAACCACGCCCGCGACCTTGGTCCCGAGCCCGAGGACGCGAAGAAGATCGAGGACAAGATCGCCCACGGCCTGCCGGCGGACATGGCGCCCGCGGCGGCCGACGCCACCAAGGCCGCGCCGCCCGCGCCGGCCGACGAGGCCGCGCCGAAGAAGGACGGCGGCTAGTCCTCGCCCGACGTGATGCGTCCCTCGCAGCAGCCCGGCTCGCTCTTCGAGCGGGCGCCGGCCAAGATCAACCTGACCCTACACGTC
>CALMRL010000042.1 GCA_937873345.1 uncultured Beijerinckiaceae bacterium
GCGCAGGATGGCGGCTGAGCGGCGCGTTGCCGTGCGCACCGCACCGAAGCCGCCATCCTGCGCCGCCAAGGCCGGCGATCCCTGGTCTTGCTACCGCCGCTGAAACGCCGACGCGCGGGATCGCGCGTCCCGCAACCGTCGTGCCCTGCCATCGTTGCCGAGGCAATCCCCTCCATGGGGGTCGCACTCGGGCACAAGGGCAAAGCGATGGAGTATCGTCGGCTCGGCACCACCGGCCTCAACGTGTCGAGGCTCTGCCTCGGCTGCATGAGCTACGGCGCTCCCGATCAGGGCACGCACGAATGGACGCTGCCGGAGGGGGAGGCGCGCCCGTTCATCCGCAAGGCGCTCGAGATCGGCATCAACTTCTTCGATACCGCCAACGTCTACTCCGCCGGCACCAGCGAGGAGATCGTCGGGCGGGCGCTGAAGGAGTACGCGCGGCGCGAGGAGGTGGTGATCGCCACCAAGGTGCATGGCCGGATGCGCCCCGGCCCCAACGGCGCCGGCCTGTCGCGCGTCGCCATCATGCACGAGATCGACGCCTCGCTCAGGCGTCTCGGCACCGACCACATCGACCTCTACCAGATCCACCGCTGGGACCCGGAGACGCCGATCGCCGAGACGATGGAGGCGCTGCACGATGTGGTGAAGGCCGGCAAGGCGCGCTACATCGGCGCCTCCTCGATGCACGCCTGGCAGTTCGCGACCGCGCTGCACACCGCCGATCGGAACGGCTGGACGCGCTTTTCCACCATGCAGGACTACCTCAACCTGCTCTACCGCGAGGAGGAGCGCGAGATGCTGCCGCTCTGCGCCGCCGAGGGCGTCGGCGTGATCCCGTGGAGTCCGATGGGGCGCGGCCGCCTCGCCCGCGACTGGCGTGAGGGGTCGAAGCGCCAGGACACCGACAGGTTCGGCGCCACGCTCTACGAGAAGACGGAGGAAGCCGACCGCCGCATCATCGACGAGGTCGGCGCCATCGCGCACGAGCGCGGGGTGCCCCGCGCGCAGGTCGCGCTCGCCTGGGTGCTGAGCAAGCCCGAGGTGAGCGCGCCGATCATCGGCGCCACCAAGCCGCATCACCTCGACGACGCTGTCGCCGCGCTGTCGCTGCGGCTGACGGCGGAGGAGACGGAACGGCTGGAGAGCCTCTACGTGCCCCACGCCGTGACCGGCTTCGAATGAAGGCTCTCGTCGTCGGCGCCTCGCGCGGGATCGGCCTCGCGCTCGTCGCCGAGTATCTTGACAGGGGCTGGCACGTCGTCGCCACCACGCGGGGACGTGGCGACGAGGGGCTGCAGGCGCTCGAACAGGAGCGGCTGCGCGTCGTCGTCGCCGACGTCAACGATGCCGAGGCCCCGGCCGCCATCGCGGACGCGGTTGGCGTGGAGCCGCTCGACCTGCTGGTCCACTCCGCCGGCGTGCTCGGCGACGCCGAAACGCCCGCCGGCAGGCTCACCCCGCAGGACTTCGCTTCCGTGCTCCTCACCAACGCCTTCGCGCCGTTGCGCGTGATCGAGGCGCTGGCGGACAGGGTGGCGGCCGGCGGCACGGTGGCGGCGGTGAGTTCGATCCTCGGCAGCGTCGGCGGCAACGGCACGGGCGGCTACGACGTCTACCGCGCCAGCAAGGCGGCGCTGAACACGCTGCTGCGCTGCCACGCCGTCCGCAATCCCGGCCGCTGCATCGTCGCGATGCATCCGGGCTGGGTGCGGACGGCGATGAGCGGCGACGGGGCGTCGCTCACGCCCCGCGACAGCGCCCGGGGCATCGCCGACGCCCTTGCCGCGCGAGCGGGCGAGCCCGGCTGCGTGTTCCTCGACTGGCGGGGCCGCGCCGTCGACTGGTGAGGCCAGCCAGCGCCGCATCGCCGGGAGCCCTCACGGCAGCCGCTTCGCCGCCGTCAGCCTGCGCCGCGCGTAGAAGCGC
>CALMRL010000043.1 GCA_937873345.1 uncultured Beijerinckiaceae bacterium
GCCGCGGGCCGCACGCCAGACGGACGGTTTACCGCACCGAACGTTTCTGCCAAGGGACGGAAGGCATGGCATGTCGTCCGACGGGTCGACGACATGCCGATCTCGGCTTTCCGCGCCGCGGCAGAGGGTCACGCAGGAATGGTAGCCCGCATCCTGATCAGTGGAGCGAGCGGCTTCGTCGGGCCTTACCTGCGTCGCGCCCTGGCCGGCCGCTTCCCCGACGCGACGGTGATCGGCCTGCGCTCGAAGCGTCCGACATCGGCGGACGCCGTGCCCGTCGGCGCAGGGGAGAACGGATTGCGCGAGGTCGACCTGCTCGACCACGCCGCCGTCGCCGCAGCGGTCGCCGAGTCCCGTCCCGACACCGTCGTGCATCTCGCCGCCCAGTCCTCGATCACCCGCGCCCAGGCCGGGCAGGAGACGACCTGGCAGGTCAACGTCTCCGGCACGCTCAACCTCGCCCTCGCCGTCGCCCGCCACGCCCCCGAGGCGAAGGTACTGTTCGCCTCCTCGTCGGAGGTGTACGGCGGGCAATTCGATGCGGATCCCGTCGATGAGACGGTGGCGCCGCATCCCCTCAACCCCTACGCCCGCTCCAAGGTGATCGCCGAAAGGATCCTCGCCGACGTGCTGCAGCCCGCCGCGCGGCTGATCGTGGCGCGGCCGTTCAACCACACCGGCGCCGGCCAGGGCGAGGCCTTCGCCCTGGCCTCCTTCGCCCGGCAGATCGCCCGCATCGAGGCCGGCCGGCAGGCGTCCCTGCGCGTCGGCAACCTCGATGCCGCCCGTGACTTCCTCGACGTGCATGACGTCGCCGACGCCTATGTGGCGCTGATCGCGGCGTCCGGCCTGCCGGAGCGCTTCACCGTCAACATCGCCTCGGGCCGCCCGCGACGCCTGCGCGACCTGCTCGACGCGATGCGCGAGATGGCGCGCGGGCCCTGCCCCGTCGAAGTCGATCCCGCCCGCCTACGACCGAGCGACGTGCCGGTGGCCTTCGGCGACGCTGGGCTGCTGCGCCGCATGACGGGGTGGGAGCCGCGCGTGCCGATCGAGCGGACGCTGGGCGACCTGCTCGACGCCGCGCGCGCCGCGGAGGCTCAGGCGCGCTGACGCGCCCGTCGGAGCCCCACCCATCAGAGCATCGCGGCGAGCACCCTGTCGGGCGGGCGGTGGCCGTCCCAGAAGGTCTGGACGTTGACGATCACCTTCTCGCCCATGTCGAGGCGGCCCTCGCTGGTCGCCGAGCCCATATGCGGCAGCAGCGTCACCTTGCCGGCCCTGGCAAGCTTGATGAGCTTAGGCGATACCGAGGGCTCGTGCTCGAACACGTCGAGGCCGGCGCCAGCGAGCTCGCCGGTCTCCAGCATCCGGGTCAGGGCGTTCTCATCGATAACCTCGCCGCGCGAGGTGTTGATCAGGAAGGCGTCGGGGCGCAGGTACTTGAGGCGCCGCGCCGACAGCAGATGGTAGGTCGCCGGCGTGTGCGGACAGTTGACGGAGACGATGTCCATCCGCGCCAGCATCTGGTCGAGCGAGTCCCAGTAGGTCGCCTCCAGCTTCTCCTCGATGGGGAGCGAGAGGCGGCGACGGTTGTGGTAGTGGATCTGCAGGCCGAAGGCCCGCGCCCTGCGCGCGATCGCCTGGCCGATGCGGCCCATGCCGACGATGCCGAGGCGCTTGCCGGTGATGCGGCGCCCCAGCATCCAGGTCGGTGCCCAGCCCGTCCACTCGTTGGCGGGAATGGCGCCGGCGCCCTCCACGATGCGGCGCGCCACGGCGAGGATCAGCGCCATGGTCATGTCGGCGGTGTCCTCGGTGAGGACGCCCGGCGTGTTGGTGACGGTGATGCCGCGCTCCAGCGCCGCGCCGATCGCGATGTTGTCGACGCCATTGCCGAAGTTGGCGATCAGCTTGAGGTTCGGCCCGGCCTCGCGCACGAGGTCGGCGTCGATGCGGTCGGTGACGGTCGGCACCAGCACGTCGGCGGAGGCCATCGCCTCGGTGAGCTTGGCCCGGCTCATCGCTGCGTCCTCGATGTTGAGGCGCGTATCGAACAGCTCGCACATCCGCGTCTCGATGCGGTCGGGTAGCCGGCGCGTGATGATGACGAGGGGTTTCTTCTTGCCCATGGCGTGACGGGGGCTCGTGCTCTCAAGGGCGACCGACGCCGCCGTGACGACATGAAGTGGTGCGAGAGAGCGGGACCTTTTCACCCCGCCTTAACGCTGCCGGGCCATCAAGGGACAGGCTTCCGCCCCGTCGGCCTCTCCTAGCAGATGGCGGATCAAAGACAAGGAGCGCGGCCGGCCGCCTCGCGGCTCAGCCGCCGCCATCCGCCAAACGGAGACGAACCGCCATGGACTTCGGCTCGATGAACCTCGGCGCGACGGGTTTCGGCGCGACCGTGCGGGCCGCCTTCCTCACCATCCTCGTCTGCCTTCTCGCCGGCGTCCCGGTGCAACCGGCCGACGCCGCCGACCAGATCGGCAAGGCCTCCGGCCTGCCGGTGCCGCGCTACGTCAGCCTGAAGTCCGATCGGGTGAACCTGCGCGAGGGTCCGTCCAAGGACCACCGCACGACCTGGATCTTCGAGCGCGCCGGCCTGCCGGTCGAGATCACCGCCGAGTTCGAGACCTGGCGCAAGGTGCGCGACTCCGAAGGCTCCGAGGGCTGGGTGCTGCACTCTCTGCTGTCGGGTCGGCGCACCGCGCTGGTGACGCCCTGGAAGAAGGACGGCACGCCGGTCACGCTCTACGGCAAGCCCGACGTCGCCTCGGCCACGGTGGCGAAGCTCGAGCCCAACGTGCTGGCCAACGTCCGCTCCTGCGACAAGAGCTGGTGCCGGGTGAACGGCGCCGGCTTCGACGGCTTCGTCAAGCAGGGTGAGCTTTGGGGCGTGTACCAGGACGAGGTGGTGGAATAGCGAGCGTCCGCCGTCATCGCGAGCGCGAGCGACCCAGGGGCGGCAGAGCCACCATTCGCCGGATTTCAGCCGCGGCTCCTGGGTTGCTGCCTCCGACTCGCGATGACGGGTCCTTATCTCCGCGCGGCGAGTCCGTAGCCGGCCAGCGTAGCGCGCAGCGCATCCGACGCCGCCCGCCCGCTGGTGAACAGGGCACGGTCCTCGCGGCGACCCCCGGCGGCCGCCGCGAAACCCCGCTCGCGCAGCACCCCGTCGACGCGCCGGGCGATCGCGTCCGCTGGGTCGATGAAGGACACGGGCCAGGGCGCCAGCGCCCGGAAGCGGTCGATCAGCAGCGGATAATGCGTGCAGGCGAGCACCACGCAGTCGGTGCGCCTGTCCCCCGCCTCTCGTCCCTGCTGGACGAAGCAGGGAGCGATCTCGGCGGCGATCGCGGCATCGTCGACCGCCCCGCCGGCCATCGCGGCCTCGGCGAGGGTGGCGAGCGCGGTGGAGCCGACCAGCGTGACACGGCAGTCGCCGGCGAAGGCCTCCACCAGCCCGCGGGTGTAGTCGCGCGCCACCGTGCCGGGCGTCGCCAGCACGGAGATCAGCCCCGAGCGCGATAGCGCCGCCGCCGGCTTGATCGCCGGCACCGTGCCGACGAAGGGCACGGCGGGGAAGGCGCGGCGCAGGTCGGGAAGCACCAGCGTCGAGGCCGTGTTGCAGGCGATCACCGCGAGGTCGGGTCTCACGCGCTCGATGCGGGCCACCAGCTCCGGCTCGCGCCAAGCGCCGTAGGGGAAGCCGGCATCGTCGGCGGCGTAGGTGAAGTCGGCGTCGGGGCGCAACTTCGCCACCTCGGCGAAGACGGTGAGGCCGCCGAGCCCGGAGTCGAAGACGAGCACGCGGGGGCGGCGGGGCAGGAACGGCACGTCATTCGCCGCGCCCGCATCGGAGGGAGCCGCCTCTGACGGAGCCGAGTCGGCTGCGGAACGGTGGGCGCTGGCGGGATCGGCGAGCATGGCCGGCAGGGAAGACACGGCAGCGTTAAGGAAGGCTGCCGCCGGCCTGCCGCTCCACCAGCAGCGCCGGCACCTTCCCCGCCCCCATCCGCTTGGCGAGGTCGAACAGGCTCATGCCCTCGTTGTCGCGACGCTCCGGGTCGGCGCCGGCGTCGAGCAGCGCCTGCGCGATCTCGACCCGGTCGAACATCGCGGCGATCATCAGCGGCGTGCGGCCATCACCGCCCGCCGGACCTTCCACGGCCGCGCCGTGGGCGACGAGCAGCCTTGTCACAGCAAGGTCGCCCTTGAAGGCGACGCCGGCGAGCGGCAGCTGGCCGCGGTCGTTGCGATGGTCGGGATCGGCGCCGCGCTTCAGGAGCGCCTCCACCACCGCGGCGTTGCCGTTGTAGCTGGCGAGCATCAGCAGCGTGTCGCCCTTGTCGTTGCGGAGGTCCACCGGCAGCCCCCCGTCGAGGAGCGCCGCGAGGTCGCGAGCCTCGCCGTGGCGCGCCATGTCGAAGACGCGGGCGGCGAAGGCCAGGGTCTCGTCGTCAAGGTCGGGGGTTATGTCGCTCATCTCTCGGATCGGGCGTCAGCTGCCGACGTAGCGGCGCACAGCGCGGTCGACCGCCTCGCGCTGCTCGGGGGTGAGCTTGCGCATCTCGTCGTCGAGCCAAGCGTCCTTGTGGCCGGCGGCGTTGGCGAGGACGTGCCACTTCATGCCTTCGACCACATCCTTCTTCACGCCGCGCCCGGCGACGTAGAGGCGGGCGGCACGGTCCTGGGCGACGGCGTTGTTGCGGCTCGCCGCCTTGATGAAGTAGCGGGCGGCGAGCGCCTCGTCCTTGCCCATGCCGATGCCGTTGAAGCTCATGATGCCGAAATCAACCATCGCCGCGATGTTGTCGGCATCCGCCGCCTCGCGGATCAGCGAGGCGGCATGGCCATCGTCGCGCTCCACGCCGTCGCCCGAGCGGTACATCAGGCCGAGGGCATACTGCGCCTCGGCATTCCCCCCCTGCGCGGACCGCGTGAAGTCGTCGACTGCCAGCTTGGCGTCGGAGGCGACGCCGTTGCCCTGCAGCGCCATCAGGCCGAGGTAGAACAGCGCACCGGGGTTGTCGCGGGTGGCGGCGGCGGTGAACATCGCCCTGGCGCCGTCGCGGTCCTGCGTGACGCCCTCGCCGTGCATCCGCGCCAGCCCGAGCGCCAGCATCGCGGGCGTGTCGCCGGCGGCGACGGCGAGCGCGTACCAGCGCACCGCCTCGGCCTTGTCCGGCCTCACCCCGAGGCCCTGCGCGTAGAGTTCGCCGACGAGCGTCATCGCCGCGCCGTCCTCCGGGTTCGCGGCAAGCCGCTTCATCGCCTCGCGCATCGCCGTGGCGTAGAAGCCGCGCTGGTAGGCGCCGAAGGCGAGGTCGGCGTCGGCGGCCGGAGCGCCGCCCTTGCTGCGGACTGCCTGCTCGGGCAGGTCGATCGGGCCGGGGAGCGAGGGCTTCTCCTCCGGCGCGCCCGGCATCTGCGACAGCGACGGCGTTCCGAAGGGCGAGGTTTGCGTCGGAACGAAAGTGGTCTGCGCCACGGCCGGCCGGCCGGTTACGGCGACGCCGAGCAGGACGGCGAGGGCGAGGCGGCGGTTCACGACACGGCCTTGGGCGCCGCGGCGCGCAACTCGGCGCTCACCGACGCCAGCGTCGCGGCGATGCGTTCGGGCTCGTCCCATAGCCCCTCGCAGAGGGCGACGAATTCGGCCCCGGCGCGGGCGAGCGCCCCGGCGGCGGAGGGGTCGCTGGCGTAGCCGACGCAGGGCACGTTGAAGATCTCGGCCCACCAGGCGACGCGCTCGTTGACGGCGTCCTGGCTATCCTCCTCGCCGGGCCAGCCGAAGAGCAGGTAGTCGGCGCCGCTCTCACCGGCACGCATCGCCTCGTCGCGGCTCCGCGAGGCGCCGACGCCGACGATGCGGCGGCCGCGGCAAGCCTCCAGCGCCTCTTCCAGCTCGGGACCGGCCGTCGCGACGTGCAGCCCGTCGGCATCGACCCGCGCGGCGAGCCGGTG
>CALMRL010000044.1 GCA_937873345.1 uncultured Beijerinckiaceae bacterium
GCCTCCGCCTCCGCCAGCGAGCGGCCGAGCGCGACGAGCCGCGCCTCGTCGGCGTCGAGCGTCGCCAGCGTCGCCTCATGGGCGGCGGCCAGCGCGGCGAGTTCGTCGGCGGGCACGGCGTACTTGCGCGCCGCGCCGCGGATGGCGAACAGCCGCTCCTCAAGCTGCTCCAACTCGGTGTGGTCGAAGTCGGCGTCGCGGATCGCGCCATCGAGGGTGTCACGCGCGCCATCGAGCGCGACCAGCGCCGCGTCGATCGCGGCGAGGCTCGGCTCGATCAGCGCCGGGGCCTGAGCCTGTCGGCGGTCGAGGCGACGCAGGGCGTTGTTCAGGCTCGATACCAAGCCGTCCGCGGCGAGCAGCTCCAGGGCGTCGCGGAGGTCGCCGACGACCTTCTCCGCCGCCTGCATGTCGTGGCGCCGCTCGGCCAGCATCTGTTCCTCGCCGGGCTCGGCAGCGAGCTTGGCGAGCTCCGCCGCCGCATGGCGCAGGAAATCGGCCTCGGACCGGATCGCGGCGACGCGCTTCTCCTCCGAGCGCCGCTCGCCCTCGATCGAGCGGACGCGGGCGTGGGCTTCGCGCACCGCCGCCACCGCTTGGCCGAGGCCACCGAAGGCATCGACGAGCTGGCGGTGGCTGACGGGGTCGATCAGCGCCCGGTCGTCGTGCTGACCGTGGATCTCGACGAGCGAGCGGGCCACCGCCCGCATCACCTGCGCCGACACCGGCTGATCGTTGATGAAGGCGCGGGTGCGCCCGTCGGCGACCTGGACGCGGCGCAGGATCAGGTCGCCGTCGGCGTCGATGTCGTGCGCGGCCGCGGCGAGCCGCGCGGGATGGTCGAGGCCGACGTTGAAGGCGGCCGTCACCTGGCCCTGCGGCTGGCCCTGGCGCACCAGGCCGCCGTCGCCGCGGCCTCCCAGCGCCAGGGAAAACGCGTCGAGCAGGATCGACTTGCCGGCGCCGGTCTCGCCGGTGAGCACGGTCATGCCCGGGCCGAGATCGAGATCGAGCCGATCGATCAGGACGATGTCGCGGATCGACAGCTGGACGAGCACGGCGCTCGCGGTCTCCCGATTGGCCTTGGGATCAGGTGGGTCGCAAGGATCGCCGGGCGCGTCAAGCCGTCCCCTGAGCCCCAGGTGGGGAGCGCGGCCGATGTGGGCAAGCCGCGTCAGCGGCCGCTGCGACCCGGCCGGAAGGCGTCGGTGATGCCGGCCTCGATCAGGGCCGGCGAGGCCTGCATCGGCCCGATCTCGACCGCCGCCATGTTGCCCATCAGCGTCGCCAGATGGCCGGTCGGGGCGCCGTCGGGCGAGAACAGGGCGAGATCGTCGTCGGGCGAGGCTGCGATGCCGACGGCGGCGCGGGCGGCATAGGCGGCGATGCGCGCGCCATCGCCGGGGCAGGCCGGGCCGATGTCCCCGACGGGGTCGGCGACCTGCCTCGCGGGGTGCGGCGCGACGCGGCGCGGGGAACTGCCTTGGCCGATCATCGAGCGCGATGGCGGCAGGCCCGGCGTCGAGGCGAACAGGGCGTCGAGTGTGATCGCCCGCCCGGCCCTTCCGGCGGGGGCGCCGGCCACTCGTGGCTCCCTGCCGCGCCCGTGCCCGACAAGCCAGCGGGCGCGCAGCGTGCCGGCGATGCCGGTCAGCGTCCCGAGGCTGCCACCGGAGGCGATTCCTCCCCCTCCGCAGCCCGGCGGCGCCCAGCGCGAAACGATCGCCAGGGCGGAGCGACGATGCAGGTCGACGTAGTAGCGCTTCAGCAGCAGCGCGGCGACCGCGGCGCCCTCGCGGGCCGAGGCGAAGGCGACGTGGCCCTCGCCGTCGCTGGCGATCTCGCCGAGCCAGCCGGCCTTCTTGATGCACCAGTAGTTGTTGAGCTTGACGCAGCGCGCCACCGGGGGCGCAGGCCCATCGCGCAAAGCTGCGGCCCTCGCCGGCGTCGACGCGAGGTTCGCGGCGGCCTCGTCGCGCCAGGTGCTCACGGCCCGCTCGGCCGGCTGGAACACCGGCGCGGCCGGCGCCGCCAGGGAAGAGGCCGTCGGAAAGAACAAGGGGACGAGCGACAGGGGCGCGGCGAGGAGTGCAGGAGAGCGCCGCACGGCGACTCAGCCCGCCGCCAGATCCTCGGGCAGCACCAGCGTCCGCAGGCGGCCGGCCCCGGCCTGCACGTCGCGCCAGTCCTCGCCGGGGAACTCCAGCACCGCCATGCTGCCCGGCGGGAAGCGCTCGGCGAGGCGCCGTCGCTCGACGAGATCGCCGTCGCCGGCGAGGGAAACGGCCAGCTCGGCAACCGCCGGATTGTGCCCCACCACCATCAGGCGCTCGGCACCCTCGATGTCCCGCACGGCGGCGAGCAGGTCGCCGGCCGCGGCCTCGAAGAGGGCGTCGTCGTGGTCGACGGCTGGCGCGGCGTCGCCGAGCGCGGCGGCGACGAGGGCGAAGGTCTGCCTCGTGCGTCGCGCCGGCGAGACGAGGGCGCGCTGGGGCAGGGGACCGTTCTCGCGGAGATGGCGGCCGAGGCGGCGTGCGTCGGCCTCTCCGCGCTCCGTCAGGGCGCGCTCGAAGTCGCCGCCCTGTCCGCCCGGCTCGGCCTTGGCGTGGCGCAGGAGCAGCAGGATCATCGGATGGTGGTCGCGTGACGGCGCATGGCCTCTTTCATAGGCCGTGCGGCCGATCCGGTCCACACGACGCCGGCAGGGAAGCCGCGCGTCCCCATGCCCACCCGCCGTGCCTCAAGCGCCCGTGTCAGTTCCCGTGGCTGAACTGCTGCATCCGCGACGCGGCCTCCTCGCCGGCCTTGGTCATCGCATCCGCCCCTTGCTGCACCGCCGTGCGGTTGTTCTTCATCAATTCCATCGGCACGCTCATCACCATCTCGGAAAAGCGGCGGGTGAAGTCGGCGTAGTTCGAGAACGACGTCTGCATGAAGCCGGTCTGGATCGACACCACCTCCTCGACGGTGCGGGCGCCGCGCAGCTTCTCCATCACCTGCGTCGTCTGATCCATCGCATCCTTCGACATGCGCTGCATTTCGGAGGCGAAGTCCTGCATCGACTTGGTCATGGTGGAGTAGTTGCCTGCGGCACTGTCATAGCCCGGCATGTTCTTGATGTCGGTCGGATCGCTCATGGTCGCTCCTGCGGTCGCTGTGGCCCGGCGACGCTACCGCCGCCTCTCTGCGCAACGCGCAAGAGCTGCGCCAGTGCCCTCGTGCCCGACGCTTCGAATGGCGGAGGCCCACGCGGGCGCCTTCGCGAAGTTAGACCGATTCAAAGGACCGATCGTCGCGGTTGAGGCGGCCCGCGACTTGTTCTAGCGCGAGGTTGGCGTCCGCCGTGGCGGCCCCGGGACTGCACGTCGCCTGTCGCAATCCACATCGGACCCTCGATGCTCGTTGCCTTCCTCATCATGCTCCGCGAGGGGATCGAAGCCTCGCTGATCGTCGGGATCATCGCGAGCTATCTCGCGCAGACCGGCCGGCGGCAGTATCTCGGCGCGGTGTGGGCCGGCGTGGCCATCGCCGCCGCGATCTGCATCGCCATCGGCGTCGCGTTGCGCGCCGTTTCCGCCGAGTTCCCCCAGCGTGAGCAGGAATTGTTCGAGACCGCCGTGGCGCTGATCGCGATCGGCATCCTGACCTCGATGGTGTTCTGGATGAAGTCGGCCGCCCGCTCGATCAAGGCGGAGATGCACGACAGGATCGATGCTACCGTCGATGCGTCCCGCCGCACTAGTCGCGGTGCCGCGCTGGGACTTGTCGGCATGGCTTTCCTCGCGGTCGGCCGCGAGGGGCTTGAATCCGTGTTCTTCCTGCTCGCCATCTTCGACCAGAGCACGGGTTGGGCGGTGCCGCTCGGCGCGGCGCTCGGCCTCGCCGGCGCCGTGGCCGTCGGCTTCGCCATCTACTGGGGCGGGGTACGGCTCAACCTGCGCGCCTTCTTCCGCTTTACCGGCGCCTTCATCATCCTTGTCGCCGCCGGCCTGCTCGCCGGCGCCGTGCGCACGGCGCACGAGGCCGGGCTGTGGAACGGCCTGCAGCAGACTGTCGCCGACTGGAGCGGCGCGCTGCCGGCCGATGGGCCGCTCGGCACCGTGCTCGCCGGCCTCTTCGGCTACACCGACGCGCCGAACCTTGGCCAGGTGTTGGCCTATTTCGCCTACCTCGTCCCGGCGATGGCGCTGTTCTTCATGCCGGCTCGGCGGCCGGCGGCGCCCGCCGTGCAAGCCCATCCCAGCCGGGCCTGAGCCCCTCAAACGACTCTCGAAAGCCGAACGCGATGCGTCCGTTCCTCGTCCTTCCCTTCGTCGCGCTCGCCGCTCTGCCCGGCGCGGCTTCCGCCGCCGACGCGCCGCAGGCCGTCGACATCACCATCTCCGACAAGGGCTGCCAGCCCGAGCGGCTCGACGTGAAGCCGGGCCGCGTCGCCTTCAAGATCAGGAACGCCTCGCGCCGCGGCGTGGAGTGGGAGATCCTGAAGGACAACATGGTCGTCGACGAGCGGGAGAATATCATCCCCGGCTTCTCGGCGGTGCTGACGACGAAGCTCGACGCCGACACCTATGAGATGACCTGCGGCCTGCTGTCGAACCCGAAGGGCAGGCTGATCGTCAAGGTCGCCGCCGAGGATGGTCCCGCGGCCGAGGCGAACCCCGCGAACTTTCCCAGGCTCGTCGCCGACTACAAGAGCTACGTCGCCGGCGAGGTCGCGGAGATGGTCGCTAGGACCAGGACGCTGACCGATGCGGCGAAGGCCGGCCAACTCGACGCGGCGCGTGCGGCCTACGCGCCGGCGCACCTGCTCTACGAGCGCATCGAGCCGGTGGCGGAGGTGTTCAACGATCTCGACAAGAGCATGGACGCGCGCGCCGACGACTACGAGAAGAAGGAGGCCGACCCCGCCTTCTCCGGCTTCCACCGCATCGAGTACGGGCTGTTCGAGAAGCGCTCGACCGAGGGCTTGGCCGCTCCCGCCGACCGGCTGATGAAGGACGTGCTCGAGCTGCAGAGCCGCATCGCCAGGCTGGAGATTACGCCGAAGGTGATGGTCGGCGGCGCGGCCGAACTGATCGAGGAGGTCGCGTCCAAGAAGATCAGCGGCGAGGAGGACCGCTACTCGAAGACCGACCTGTCGGACTTCCAGGGCAACCTCGACGGGGCGCAGAAAATCGTCACGCTGCTGGCGCCCGACCTCAGGTCGCGCGACCCCGCGCTGCTCGGCCGCGTCGAGGAGAACTTCGGCAGGGTCGACAGGGGGCTGGCCAAGTACAGGACCGCCGACGGCTTCCAGAGCTACGACAGGCTGGCGCCCGAGGACCAGAAGGCGTTGAAGGGGCCGATCACCGCGCTGGCCGAAGACCTGTCGAAGCTGCGCGGCACGCTGGGAATCGACTGAGCGGGGCGACCGGGATGAGCGACGCGGATCGCGAC
>CALMRL010000045.1 GCA_937873345.1 uncultured Beijerinckiaceae bacterium
CCGGCCGGGCGACGAGGGCATCTACACCGCCCACGGCTTCCTGCTCTACCGCACCGCGATCCTCGCCGCCGAGGGCGTGCCGGTGGTGGTGCCGGAACGCGACTACACCGTCGACGTCGACGCGATCCTCGCTGCGGTGACGCTGCGCACCCGCATCGTGTTCATCGCCAACCCAAACAACCCAACGGGCACGGCGATCGGCCGAGCGGCCGTCATCCACCTCGCCGACGCGCTGCCGCCGGACGTGCTGCTGGTGCTCGACGGCGCCTACGCCGAGTATCCCGCGGTGAAGGACTACGAGTCCGGCTTCGCCCTGGTGCACGGGCGCGAGAACGTGGTGGCGACGCGCACCTTCTCGAAGATCTACGGGCTGGCGAGCCTCCGCGTCGGCTGGTGCTACGCCCCGGCCGCGATCGTCGAGGCGATGAACCGTGTGCGCTCGCCCTTCAACGTCAACGACCCCGCGATGCGCGCCGCCGTGGCGGCCGTGGAGGACCAGGGGCACATCGCGACGGCGGTAGAGCACAACAGGCGCTGGCGCACGATCCTCAGCACGGAAATCGCCGCTTCGGGTTTCCCCGTGACGCCGAGCGAGGCGAACTTCATCCTCGTCCACCTCCGCGACCCCACCGAGGCGAAGGATTGCGACGCCTTCCTCACTGCTCGCGGACTGATCCTGCGCCACGTCGCCGCCTACGGCCTGCCGCAATGCCTGCGCCTGTCGGTCGGGTCCGAGGAGGCGAATCGGCTGGTGATCGCCGCCTTCGCGGACTTCGCTCGGCAGCGCGACGTGGGGGGTGATCCCCATGGCTGAAACGTTGGGGCCGCCCCTCGCGCACCCGCTGTTCCCCAAGATCGCGATCGTTGGCCTCGGCCTGATCGGCGCTTCGCTGTGCCGCGTCGCCCGGCAACAGGGAATCGCCGCCACCATCGTCGGCGCCGACGCCCACGCCGGCGTACGCCGTCGCGCCGGCGAGATCGCGCTGGTCGATCATGTCGCCGAACGCGTCGAAGAGGTTGTCGCCGGCGCCGGACTGGTGATCCTGTGCACCCCGGTCGGCGCGATGGCCGGCCTCGCGGAGCACATGGCGCCGCATCTCGACGACGGCGCCATCGTCTCCGACGTCGGCTCGGTCAAGATGGCAGTGGTCGAGGCGGTGGCGCCGCACCTGCCGCCGCACGCGCACTTCGTGCCGGCACACCCCGTCGCCGGGACGGAGTACTCCGGTCCCGACGCCGGCTTCGCCACGCTCTTTGCCAAGCGCTGGGCGATCCTGACGCCGCCGCCCGGCACCGATCCGCGGGCGGTCGAGCGGACGATGCGCTTCTGGGAGGCGGCGGGCGCCATGGTCGAGGTGATGACGCCGGCTCACCACGACATCGTGCTGGCGATCACCAGCCACGTGCCGCACCTCATCGCCTACAACACCGTGCGCACCGCCTCCGACCTCGAGCGAGTGACGCAGGCCGAGGTGATGAAGTTCTCCGCCGGCGGCTTCCGGGATTTCACCCGCATCGCCGCCTCGGACCCGACGATGTGGCGCGACGTGTTCCTCAACAACCGCGACGCCGTGCTCGACGTGCTCGGCCGCTTCAACGAGGACCTCGCCTCGCTCGCTCGCATGGTGCGCGACGGCGACGGCGACGGGCTGCACGCGCTGTTCACCCGCACCCGCGCGATCCGCCGAGGCATCATCGCGCAGGGGCAGGAGACGGCGGAGGCCGACTTCGGCCGCCGCGTGTCCGAGCTGCGGGCGTGACCGGCTCGCCGGCGTGCGGCTGATGGACCGCCTGACCGCCTTCGGCCTGGTGGCGGTGAGCCTGATGCTGCTGTTCTACGCGCTGGAAGCGCGCAGCCGCTGGTTCACTCTCGGCTTCGCCGGCGCCTGCGCACTGGGATCGACCTACGGCTTCCTGCAGGGGGCCTGGCCGTTCGGGCTGGTGGAGGGTGTGTGGTCGCTCGTGGCTCTCGCCAAATGGCTGCGCCGCGCCTGATCAATCCGCGACTGCCGCTCCCTGCCGCAACCGCTTCGCGGCGGACGCGCGCTCGCCCTTCGCCGGGAAGAGCGTGCCGGCGGCACCGAGGCCGAAGCGCGGCATGTTGACGAAGATGGACTCCGCCATGCCGGGCGGCGCGACATAGGTCTCGTGCCAAATGCCGACGTCGCCGCTCGCGCCGACCGCGGCATTAAAGCGCCGCCATGCCGGCAGGTGGGCGCGGTCGGCGGCGTGGGCGTAGGCGGCGAGGTCGGCGGCGCTGCGCCAGTATTGCACGAGGGCAAGGTCGCGCCATCCCATCAGCATCGCCCGGCTGTGCAGCAGGCCAAGGGCCGGCTCGCGCTCGAGTTCGGCGAGCATCCGCGGCATGGCCGCGAGCACCGGTCCCCAGCGCCACACCTTCCACGGTCGGTTCAGCCGCATGCCGATCAGGAAGACGGTCACTCCGCCCTCGACCTCGCCGCAGACGCGTTCCGTGATGACCTCGTCCCCAGCGACGACCCCCGCCATCCTTCGACCCTTCCGCCCGGCCACTCCGCGGCCCTGAGGAAGCACGAAATGTTTTTGTTGTAAACATATGAGATGAAGATAACAGAGTCTTCGCTCTCGCTTTCGTGGACGAGCGTTGCTGGTCTGCCATGGCGCCGCCCTGTCATTTGCCATAGCGTCGGCGTGCGATCGCCCCACCAGGGGCCAGCCAATCGACGGTGGGACGGTGGACGGCCTGATCCGGCGCCTGCGCCGCTTGCGACCGATGGGAGCCGGCGTCCCCGAGGGCACAGTGCTCGGCGCCGCCGTGATCGTGCCGCTGGTGTTGTTCTGCCTCGCCGCCTGGCAGAGCCATGCGACGGCGATCGCCGCCGCCCAACTCCGCGTCGAGCAGACCGCCCGCATCCTGGAGGAGCACGCCCTCAAGGTCCTCGAAACGAACCGGCTCGTTGCCGAGGCGGTGAACGGCCGGTTGCGCGCATCGGGTCCGGGCGATGGTGCCGACGGCGAGCGCGACCTGCACGACTTCCTGGTCAGGCTGCTGAGGCAGGCGCCGCAGGTCGGCACCATCACCGTGACCGACGCGAGCGGCCGGCTGCGGGGAAGCAGCCGCGTCGTCCCGCCCCATGCCGACATCAGCTTCGCCAATCGCGACTGGTTCCGGACCCTGGCCGCGCCCGGGGCCGGCGGCGCAGCGGCGATGGTCGTGTCGCGCGCCTACGTCGGCCGCCTCTCCGGCCTGTCCGTCTTCAACATCGCCGTTCCCGCGCCGCCGCTGCCCGACGGCGGTTTCGGCGGCGTCGTCGCCATCTCCGTCGACCGCTCCTACTTCGAGACCTTCTACGCGGCGGTGGAGACGACCTATGACTTCTCCGTGCTCCTGGTCCGTGACGACAGCGAGATCCTCGCGTCCGTACCAGAAACGGCGCTGGTACGGTTGACCGAGCCCTCGCGGCTGGTCTCGGCGATCCGGCGGGCGCCGGTCGGCACCTACCGCGACCGCTCGCGGCTCGACGGCATCGACCGCTTCTTCAGCTATCGCAAGGTGCCGGGTTTTCCCGTCACCGTCCGCTTCGGCATCAGCCGCCAGGCGGCGCTGGCGCCCTGGCGGGCGACGGTGCTCGCCTATGGCGTCACAGCCTTCCTCACCGCGCTCTGCCTGTTGGCGACGGCACGCCTCGCCCTGCGCCAGACCCGCCGCTGGCGCACCGCCGCGGATGCGCTGCGGGCCGAGGTCGCCGAACGCGAGAGCGTCGAGGAGCAACTGCGGCAGGCGCAGAAGATGGAGGCGATCGGCCAGCTCACCGGCGGCATCGCCCATGACTTCAACAACATGCTGTCGGTGGTGATCGGCGGTCTGGAATTGGCGCAGCGCCGGCTGGCGCGAGGCGACGCAAATGTCGGGCGCCACCTCGACGCGGCGGGCGAGGCAGCGACGCGTGCCGCCGCGCTGACGCAACGCCTGCTCGCCTTCGCCCGGCAACAGCCTTTGAAGCCGGAGCCGGTGGAGGTGAACGCCCTCGTCGTCGGCCTCGCCGACCTGCTGCGCCGCACCATCGGCTCGTCCGTGCGGCTGGAGACCGTGCTCGATCCCGCGTTCTGCCCGACGAAAGTCGATGCCGGCGAGTTGGAGAACATCCTCCTCAACCTTGCGGCCAACGCGCGGGATGCGATGCCTGATGGCGGCACCCTGCGGATCGCGACGAGCCACGTCCGGCTCGATGCCGAGGACGACTGCGCGGAGGGCGAGTATGTGGTCCTCAGCGTCGCCGACACCGGCACCGGGATGACGCCGGCCATTGCGATGCGCGCCTTCGAGCCGTTCTTCACGACGAAGCCTGTCGGCAAGGGAACGGGCCTCGGCCTGTCGCAGTGCTACGGCTTCGTCCGCCAGTGCGGCGGCTGCATCCGCCTCGAGACCGCGCCGGGCCGCGGCACTACCTTCCGCCTCCACCTGCCGTGCCTTGCCGATGTCGAAGGCCCCGGAACCGCGGAACGCGAGGCGGCGGTCGCCACCTAGATGCCGTGACCGGCGCCGTCGAAGACCCAGCGCCTGCGAGCCGCATGGGATAGGCCGGCAGGGCCACCCCGACCGATCGCTCGGTCAGCCGCGGCAGGCGCAGCCGTCGTGCTCGCAGCCGGCATGGTCAATGTGGCCGTTGGCGCAGGCCTCGCAGCAGAACGTCTTGCCATCCTTCTGCACGGCACGCTCCGCCGGAACCGAGCACTTGCAGTCGCTGCACGCGCATTTCATCTCATTCGTCGCCATGATCGTCTCCAACATCTGCCCGATGCGCGTCCGCCCGATGGGAATCATCCCGGTGCGGCTCGTCGCGGTGATGCTCATGCGGTTCGGTCAGGTGCGCGACCATGTTGGCCAGGACGGCTCGGACATGACCATCGTCGATCGCGTAGCGCACGTGCCGCCCCTGCCGCTCCGCCCTCAGGATGCGCCCGGAGCGCAGCAGCCTGAGGTGGTGCGAAGCGAGCGTCTGCGGCATGTCCAACGCGTCGCAGAGGTCGCCGACGCTGCGCTGCCCGTCCATACAGGCGAGCACGAGGCGGAGGCGGTTCGGTTCGCCGAGCAGGCGGAAGACGTCCGTCAGCCCGCCAATATCGTCCTGGGTGAGTGTCAGCTATCCGACCGATACATATGAACAGATGTGTATATGTTCATGACTTTCGAGCGAAGGCAAGTCGGCGATGAGCCAATCCGTCGCCTCGCCTGATGCGCGCTCCGGCTACTGCAGGGTGGCCGGAGCGCGGCGCGTCCCAGGGTGCGGCTCGTCGTGGGAGAAGGTCATCACCTCGCGAGCGATACCACTAGCCACGGTGACGACATCGGCCATCGACGCGGCAGAGCAGAACTGGCGTGCCGCCGTGCCGGCCTCGATCATCATCACGAGGCAGCAGTCGAGGCGACAGATCGTGAAGCGCGGCTGGGTAGGCGCTCCGCCCTGGCGGTCCAATACGGCCCATACCATCGCCTCGGCGTTGGCGTGCCAACTCAGCCGATAGGCCGGCATCGACAGCCTCACGGCTTCGGTCAGCGAGGCGCGGTCCTCCGGGCATAGGCTGTCGAACTGCTCGCCAAGGCACATCGCATCACCATATGTTATAGTGTTGCGGACGCTGTAACGGCTTAGGCGTTGGACGACAAGTTGCTGCGAGGCGGGAGGCCGTCCTGCCTCGCAGTCGCAGTCCTCAGATCGCTGGCACGCCGCCGGGGAGGCCAGGGTCGACGACGTCTCCACCGGGGCTGCCGGGAATACCTGGGCCGGTGGCCGGCCCTGGCTGCGGCACGCCGCCGCCCGGACCGGTGGACGGACCGCCATCGACCACGTCGCCGCCCCGGCCGCCCGGCGTGGCGGGTCCACCGGGCGACGCGCCGGGATCGCGGGAGTCTTTGTCGTCCCCGGGCGGCGCCGGCTTATAGTCGGGCGGCAGGTCGGTCGGCATCGCGGGCTCCTGAAACTCGGCCGCAACGCGGCCTTCTCCGCAGGCGAATGCCTAGCCACCGGCTGGGTTTCCTCGCTCGTATCCGGCCGCCGAACGGAAGCGGGAGCAACCTTGACCTGACTGCCGTTCGCCATGAACATGGGCCATCCAACGCGCGGAGACAGGGGCTGTGAGTAAGCCGCTGGTGTTCGGGACCCTCACGATCGTATCGCTCGTGCGCCTGCTGATATTGCGCGCACCCATGAGGGAAGCGGACCTGGGCGTGCCGACCGGCCTCGCCTGCGGCACCGCGGCAGCGAAGGCCGGGCTGTGGGCGCTCTGCATGGTACCGGCGCAAGCCGATGCATGAGGCGGCCGCGACGCCAAGGGAGGTGCATCGCCCCCCGTCAGCCCGCGTCACACCGCGGCAGGCGTTCACGACGGCGGGACTGGCGGCATCGCAGACGCTCGACGCCTGGCGGCACTACCTCGGCGAGGTGTACTTCAAGCTGCACATCGATCCCGGCCCCCACGACGCCATCGACGGCAGCCTCGTCAAGCGCGGCTTCGATCAGCTCCAGGTGTCCGGCTTCCACTCCGGGTCGCAGCGGATCTCGCGCAGCAAGCGGTTGGCGCTCACCGACAACGTCGAGATCTTCTGCCTTGTCTTTCCGACCCTCGGGCGGTTCACCTATCGGCAGCACGGCCGCGAGGCGACCGCGACCGGCGGCGACGCCTACGTCCTGAATGCCTCGGAGGCCCACGAGGTCGACGTCGGGCATGGGTCTGGACTCGTCTGCCTCGCGGTGCCCTGCGCTCTTCTTCGCGAGCGAATTCGTGGCGTCGACGATCTCTGCGGCGCCGGCGGTTTCACCGATCCGGTGATAGCTTCGACGCTCCGGCATCTGGTGATGCAGGTCCTCGCCGAGGAGCCCGGTACCGATGCCGCGCGCCTGCAGGACCTCTGCCTCGACATGATCGACCTGATGATCCGTCCGGGTACGCGGCGCTGGAGCCGTTCGGAAGCGGTGGTGAGCGATCTGGTTCGCAAGGTGGGGCAGGTGATCGCCGAGCGCTACGTGGACAGCTCGTTCGACCTCGCGGCGGCGGCGCGCGCCTGCGGAGTCTCGCCACGGCGGCTGCAGGAGGCGTTGAGGCTCCGCGACATGACGTTCAGCCGGGAGTTGATCGTCGCGCGTCTGCAGGCGGCCTCGCGGATGCTGAGATCGTCGTTCGATGCCGGACGGCAGATCGGTGAGGTGGCAGCAGCGTGCGGCTTCGTCAGCCAGGCGCACTTCGCGACGCGCTACCGCGAACATTTCGGCCGGTCGCCGTCCGACGAGCGTCGCGGCAACGACATGGGATTCGGGATCGCGTCGGGAAAACAAAGCTGCGCGTGTAGGCAAGACGGCCGGGTTGCCGTGGGATAATATCGCATTGGCAGGAGAGTCTCGCGCGGGCGATGCGCCGGATGCCTGCTGCCGCGGCAAGCCGCGATGGGTCGGATCGGTGTTCGAAGATCAACATTGAAGAACGCGGTGCGGTCAGGAAACCTTCATTCGGACCGCCCTATTGGCATGCCATGGCGCAGCATCGCGGTGCTGCTGCGCATGCGCCTCAGAGGGGAGGTGACGACGCAGCGTGGTGCGGACGGGCTCGGCGAGTCACCGGACGTGCGGACGATCGAAGGCCAGCTCGCCCTTCTGCGGCGTCAAAAGGCCGAGATCGAGGCGGCGATCGGCGAGCTTGAGGTGCTCTTGCCCGTGGCATCCCGCGCCCGAATCGTCAGATCCGGTCGCGGCTTGCGTTTCTGATTGCTTCGGCTGTCTGACCGGCCGCTGGAGTGCCATTGACCTCCGCGATCTGTCGTAGGGCGAACAGGGTGTCTTCAAGAACGAAGACCGCATTCATCGCGATGCGATGGATCCCTTCGTCGTGACGGCAGTCGTCGGCGATGCGCTGGGCCAACTTCAACCGTTCCGCCGCCTTGTCGGCGTAGGTCTCGATGTTCTGCTTCGGGGATCCGTTGCGATCGGGCGGCATTCGCAGGCTCAGAGAGCGAGTTGGAGCGGGGTTATACCATAGCCCCGCGTGTCGGAGAGACCTAAATGCCATTTATGGCAATAAGCGTCCTTTGCCGTCCTTGCGATCGGAAGCTCCGCATGATCGATGGATACGCGCTGACTGCGAGTGAACGCGGCCGATCCGTGTCACGCCGCCACTTACGCTTCGTCACCAACCTGCAACGGACCTAAGAAAGCGACTGGACGAAGTGTCACAGCCCCCGTGATCTGCTGCGATGCCCGTGGGCTCAATGCAGGTCTCGTGCACGCGAACCGAATGGGTATGGGGCAGGCCGAGACCTATCCCATACCTGTCGATCGCGTTAGCTCAACGTCCCGGCGGGATGATGTAGCCGACGCCACCGGTCACGACGCCGGTGCCGGCCCCGACCACGTCGGTGGCGAGGCCGGTGCCCAGGCCGATCACGCTGGGGACGATACCTGGCACATCGCTCACACCGGACGTGACGTAGCCGACGGGCGTCTGGATGAAGCCGGCGGGTGTGAAGAAGCCGGCAGGCGGGATGTCGACCAGCATCGGACGGATCGGGCCGGGCGAGCCGTAGGGATAACCAGCAGCGCCGACGTAGCCGGCCTTGACGTGAGCGGGGATCAGCCGCGGCTTCATCATCCGCACGGTGAGACGACGATGCATTGCCGCATCGGCGGTGTTCGCGACCATCAGGCAGGCCGCTGCCGCGGCGCCGAGCGCAACGGCCAAACGGGTTGGCTTGAACATCATGTCCCCTTCGCTGTCCCCGTCGGGACAAATGGTGCCGGCGCACCCGGAGGGTGGTCGCCGAAGCGACACTATGGCGGGAGTGTGGCGTCGCGCAAGCCGGCGAAGCCGCGGCACACCTCGCCGTTGCCGCAGAGCAACAGGAGCGGCGCCGCGGACCGTTGTTCTCCGCCGGCGATCAGAAGTTCCGGTAGTAGCCGCGGCGGTAGCCGAAGCGCCGGTAGCCGTAGCCGCGGAAGAAGTTCGGGCGGCAGCCGCCGTAGATACCGCGATGGAAGCCTAGGCCGCAGCCGCCGGAGACGAGGGTGATCTCGGCGGGCGAAGCGCCGCCCGCGACGACCCCTCCGGGCATGGCATCGGCTGTGGTGACGCCGGCGCCGAGAAGCAGCGCCGAGCCGGCGGCAAGAGAAAGAATCCTGGATCGCATGAAGCAGTGTCCCCGTCGCGACGTCCACAGCGACGCCAGCGCAGAGCCAACGTGCCGACGCCCGATTTGCTCCTGCCGAGCCTCCGCTTCCGCACGAGCGGTTAATTCCGTGGCCCGATCCGTCGATGGGGCCCCGCCGGCGCGAGCGCGAGCACCGCCAGCAGCACCGCGCGCGACAGGGCGACGAGCGCCACGGAACGGGTGCGGCCCCGATCCGATTTCCGCCGCCAGGGGACCCGTAACGGTGGCACGTGGAGGAATCCGACCTCTGGCGCCAGCCGCGCCGCCAGGGCGTGGTACAGGGCCGCGTTGCAGAGATAATCGCCGGCATCGCGCGATAGCTGCGTCGGCAGGTCCGCCGCGCGCAGGCTTGCCAGCAGGCGACGGCAGGGCAGGGTGGACGGCAACTGCGCCAGACCTCCCTCGACGAGGCGCGGCACCGGGTAGAGCCCGGCGGCGTCGGGGCGCAGCGGCGATGCGCGGTTGCGCGCCACGGTCTCGATGCACAGCCGCCTTCGCCGCCCGGCGACGCCGAGGAACAGCCAAGCATCCGGCTGGTGCGTCCGGGCCAGCTCGTCGAGGCGGCCCTGCAGACCTTCGTAGCGCACGGGCAGCACGGCGCAGCGCAAGGTGATGCCCAGCCGGGCGAAGCGCGGCGCCTCTTGCTTCATCGCGGCGGCGATCCGCTCGGTGGGATTGCGCGGCGAGCCGGGAAAGCCGCCGAACCCCGTGACCAGGATGGTGCGGCGGCCGGGCGTCGGACCGCTGGACAGGAGATGCGCGCTCATCCCCTCCCATGTCGGCGACCGGCAGCCGACGTCAACGCGCTGGACAGGCCTCGCC
>CALMRL010000046.1 GCA_937873345.1 uncultured Beijerinckiaceae bacterium
GGCTACGGCAACATCTTCGGGGTACCCACGGTGGGCGTCTCGACCGAGTTCCACACCCGCTACGACGGCAACATCCTGGTCAACGCCATGGCGGTCGGCCTCGCTCGCGCGGATGAAATCTTCTATGCCAAAGCCACCGGCGTCGGGAACCCGATCGTCTATCTCGGCTCGAAGACCGGCCGCGACGGCATCCACGGCGCCACCATGGCGTCCGCGAGCTTCGAGGCGGACTCGGGTGAGAAGCGTCCGACCGTGCAGGTCGGCGACCCCTTCGCGGAAAAACTGCTGCTCGAGGCCTGCCTCGAGCTGATGACCACCGGCGCGGTGGTGGCGATCCAGGACATGGGCGCCGCCGGCCTCACCTCCTCGGCGGTGGAGATGGGCGCGAAGGGCGATCTCGGCATCGAGCTCGACCTCGACGCCGTGCCCTGTCGCGAGGCCGGCATGACCGCCTACGAGATGATGCTCTCCGAGAGCCAGGAGCGCATGCTGATGGTTCTGCACCCGGAGAAGCGCGAGGCCGCCGAGGCGGTGTTCCGCAAATGGGGCCTCGACTTCGCCGTGATCGGGCGCACCACCGACACGTTGCGCTTCGTGGTCAGGCACGGCGGCGCGGTGAAGGCCGACCTGCCGATCAAGGAACTGGGCGACCAAGCGCCACTCTACGACCGTCCCCATGCGCCGACTCCGCCGAAGCCGGTGATCGCCGCCGCGGACGTCCCGCCGCCGATGGGCCTCGCGCAAGCGCTGCTGAAGCTGATGGCGACGCCCGACCTTTCATCAAAGCGCTGGGTGTGGGAGCAGTACGACCACCTCATCGGCGGCAACAGCGTGCAGCGCCCCGGCGGCGACGCCGCGGTGGTGCGCCTGCACGATGGGCCCAAGGGTCTGGCGCTGTGCACCGACGTCACCGCGCGCTACTGCGAGGCCGACCCTTACGAAGGCGGCAAGCAGGCGGTGGCGGAAGCCTGGCGCAACCTCACCGCCACCGGCGCCCTGCCTCGCGCGCTCACCGACAACCTGAACTTCGGCAACCCCGAGAAGCCGGAGGTGATGGGGCAGTTCGTCGGCTGCATCCGCGGCATCGGCGAGGCGGCCCGCGCGCTCGACTTCCCGATCGTGTCGGGCAACGTCTCGCTCTACAACGAGAGCGCCGGCCGCGGCATCCTGCCGACGCCGTCGATCGGCGGCGTCGGAGTGATCGACGACGTGTCGCGCTCGATGGGCCTCGGCTTCGCCGCCGCCGGCGAGGCGATCCTGCTGATCGGCGACGCTGCGGGCGACATGGGGGGGTGGCTCGGCCAGTCCTTGTACCTGCGCGACGTCTGCGGCCGCGAGGAGGGCGCACCGCCGCCCGTCGAGTTGGCTGCCGAGCGCCGCAACGGCAACTTCGTCCGCGCGCTGATCGCCGAGGGGCTGGTCACGGCGGCGCATGACCTCAGCGACGGCGGACTGGCGGTGGCGCTGGCCGAGATGGCGCTCGCCGGCGGGATCGGTGCCGCGGTCGAACTCCCCAACGGCGTGCCGGCGCACGCCGCCGCCTTCGGCGAGGACCAGGGGCGCTATTTGCTGACGGTCACCGATGCCGAGGCGGTGCTGGCGCGGGCGCACCAGGGAGCCGACGCCGTGCCGGCGCGGCGCATCGGCACGACGGGGGGCGACGCGCTGGTGATCGCCGGCGAGCGGGTGGGGCTGGCCGAACTGTGCGGGGCGCACGAGGGCTGGCTGCCGGAGTATATGGCGGGGCACTGAAGCGGCTTCAGCCCTCGACCTCGAACACGGCGAAGCTCCCCACCAGTGCCACGGCGCAGCCGAGTGCCGTGTCGGACAGGCGAGTGAGGAAGAGCGGCGTTGCAAGATCGGCGCTGGGTAGGGCGGAGTCGATCATCAGCAGCACCCAGGCCGAAAGCACGGCGACGCCGAGCGCGTAGTTGCGGTCGTAGCCGAACGGCCAGAGGAAAGGCAGCACCAGGATCAGCGCGATCAGCCCGGCCTCGCGGTGCTCCTGCGGCAGCGAGCGGGCGATGAGGAACGCGGCGACCACGCCGGCGAGCGTGCCGAGGAAGCGCTGCAGCACCCGCACCGTGTTGATGCGGCGATCGGGCTGCATCACCAGCAGCGTCGTCACCGTCACCCAGTAGGGCCGCGACCCGCCCCACACCAGGCCGATGCCGAGCCCGCAGGCGGCGGCCGAGCCGTAGATCAGGCTGAAGCGCGGACCGGGGTATTTGGCGGCGTCGCGCAGCCTCGCCATGTACAAGCCCTGGCGGCCGTGGCGGATGGCGTCGTCGAGGATCACGGTCGCCAACCCGACCACCGTGCCGAGCAGCACCGCGGCGAGGCAGTCGCCGCGGTCGAGCGGCAAGAAGGCGGTGACGATCAGGCAGCACAGGGCGAAGCGCGGCAGCGCCTCGATGCCGGGCACCGTGCCGTGCACCCAGCCCGCGCCGACCGCCACCACCAGCACCAGGGCGAGCACCGCCACGGGGTAACCGGCGACGAGCATGCCCAAGGCGCCTGCGAGCGCGAAGGCGAGGCCGCCCAGCGCCTGCACCTCGACGCGCGCGCGGACGTGGCTCGCCTTGTCGGCGAGGCAGAGGAAGTTGCAGAAGAAGGCGGCGAGCACCGCCGCCTCCGGCCGCCCAAAAAGAAGGAAGAGGGTGAAGCAGGCGCCGATCGCCAGCCCCGAGCGCAGCATCGCAGGGCGCGGCATCGGGCCGGAGCCCAGGCCGAGGATGGCGAGGGCGTGGTGCCGGGCGCGGCAGGCGAGGTGGCGGGCGAACAAACGGCGGGCGTTCATGGCCGCCGCGTTCCACCACGTTCGGCGGCGGGAGGATAGGGGCGGGTGCTCGTGTCTCAGTCGCGGTACGGTCGGAGCTTCGATCCCGCATTGAAGGGCAGTTCGAAGCGTCCGCGGTCCGCCAATTCGACCTGCGCCGCCATCTTCGGCACCAGCCGGATCAGGCGCGCGGCAGTCTCCACGACATCGCTCTTCTTCCAAGCCCCCGCGAGGAAGAAGAAAACGATGCGGCTCGCATCCATCGCTTTGCGCTCGTGGGGGCGCGTCCGAATCCTGAGATCCCTGGTAAGAACCGCCCAGGCCCCTTGTCGATCAAGTTCCTCGATCCATTCGATGTCCGGCGTGTTGTCGGGAAACCGTTCACGAAGGGCGATGATCTCGTACTCGGGCTCGAAGAGGGCGTGGAGCGCATGCGCGATCCTATAGCTGGTGTTGTGGTCGATCAGCAGCTTCACGCCGCCAGCTTTAACTCGAACAGCTCGGCATCCCGTACGGTGCGGATGGGAAGATCGTAGAGCCGAGCGACGCGTTCGATGCTGCCCTCCGCCTCGATCGCGTCTTTCAGCACGGATGTCGCCACGCCATAGCCGGCGATCGGCCGGCCAAAGGACTGGACCGGGTCAACCACGATCGAGCGATGATTGGTCCCCAACGGATACCATCGGGAGACGATGTCAGCATCGAACTCGAAATCCTTCAAGCTTGGCGCGACGATGCTGCCGAACACCCCTTGGCGGTGCTTGAGATCGATCAGTTCGTCGCCGCCGAGGCTGTTCACGATTTTGAGAAAGATCGTCCGGCCGTCTGAACGGAACGTTCGGGTTGAAAAGGGACGAGGATCGCTGACCATCTCGGTCGCGATTTCGAAGCAGGCTCGTATGGTCTGCAGACTTAGCCCGAGATCGCGGAACAGCTTGACGAAGCGGAGTTCGATCATGTCGCGGAAGCTGACCTCGAAATCCTGCTCGTCGCCGCTGGCGTAATCCGGCGACCAGAGCGGGTCACTGTGCCTCGTCTCGCCGGCGGCCTCGTAATCGTAGCCTTTCAGCCAGCGAGCGACCGTGCGGCGGGACACCGGATCGAAGCCGGGCAGCGCCTCGCGGCGGAAGTTGATGAGGCGCAGCGCGTCCGTCGCGCCGTACACGCCCTTGCCGAAAGCGAGGTCGCCTCCGGAAAGGATGTCGTAGCGACGGCTCAATCCGCATTCTCCCGGTCATGCTTCGGTGGCGCGAAGCTGCATTACGCTTTGTAGGCCGCCGATGGCCGCCCTGTCGACGGATCGCGAAGCTTCACGCTGCTGGCGGATCGCTTCGATCGGACTTTCGGAGACGCGCTCGCTGGCGCGCCACCGGGGCAGGCTGTATGCACGCGGTCGAACGCTTGAGCCACCGTCCCCGAGGACCCGCCGCCATGCCGATGCCCGCCGCCGAGATCGAGCGCCTGATCAAGGCGGCGCTGCCCGACGCGAGCGTGGAGCTGATCGACCTCGCCGGCGACGACGACCATTGGTCGGCGATCGTCACCTCGGCGGCCTTCGATGGCCTGAGCAAGCTGAAGCAGCACCAGCTCGTCTACGGGGCGCTCGGCACCCACATGGGGGGCGCCCTGCACGCCTTGCAGCTTCAAACCTTGACGCGAAAAGCTTAAGTCAGGAACACAGTCCAAGGAGAGCCCATGTCCGCGCAAGACACCATCAAGGCCGCCGTCGAAGGCAACGACGTGATGCTGTTCATGAAGGGGACGCCGCAGTTCCCGCAGTGCGGCTTCTCCTCGCAGGTCGTGCAGATCCTGCAGTACCTCGACGTGCCGTTCAAATCCGTTAACGTGCTGGAGAGCGACGAGATGCGCAACGGCGTCAAGCAATTCTCGAACTGGCCGACGATCCCGCAGCTCTACGTCAAGGGCGAGTTCATGGGCGGCTGCGACATCGTCCGCGAGATGTTCCAGTCGGGCGAGCTGTCGTCGCACCTCGCCGAGAACGGCATCCAGGTGAAGCAGGCGGGCTGATCCAAGCGGGGCGGCGATGATCGAGATCGTCGAGGGCAGCATCGTCGCGCTGGCGCTCGACGCCATCGTCAACGCCGCCAATTCGAGCCTGCTCGGCGGCGGTGGGGTGGACGGTGCGATCCATCGCGCCGCCGGGCCGGAGCTACTCGCCGAGTGTCGGGCGCTCGGCGGCTGCGAGACCGGCGACGCCAAGCTGACGCGGGGCCATCGCCTGCCGGCGCGCTTCATCGTGCACACCGTCGGGCCGATTTGGCAGGGCGGCGGCCACGGCGAGGCGGCGTTGCTCGCCTCCTGCTATCGTCGCTCGCTAGAGGTGGCGCGGGCGGCGGGTGCCAGCACCATCGCCTTCCCCGCGATCTCCACCGGCGTCTACCGCTATCCCGCGGATCAGGCGGCGCGCATCGCCGTCGACGCGGTGCGCGAGCATGGCGAGGGATTCGGCCGCATCGTGCTGTGCTGCTTCTCGCCCGCCTCGGCCGCGCTGCACCGCGCGGCGCTGACAGGCTGAGGGGTAATACCGATCGCGCCTGTCCTCCCCTGCCGAAGGCGGGGGGGGGAGGGGGACCGTGCGAAAGCACGGTGGAAGGGCCCGCAGGGCTCGGTCCTGCGAGGCTGGCCAAGCGGCCGGACCGGACGGGCTGCGGTCCGTACGCCCCCTCCACCGCCTGACGGTAGTCCCCCTCCCCCGCTCCGCTGGCGCTGCGCAGGGGAGGAGAGGCACGAGCGGCGCTAGCCCGGCGGCTTCGCGCCCGCCGTCTCCACGGCCCTGGCGATCACCGCCTTGGCGTCGCCCGAATCCCACTGCGCCGGCCCGGCTAGTGTGGCGATCTCGCAGCCATCGGCACCGACGAGCACCGTGGTCGGCAGTCCCTTGGCGGCGAGCGTGCGCAGGATGTCGGCAGAGGGGTCGGCGTAGTAGGGCAGTTCCGGCGTCCCAATCTCCTTGAAGAACCCGCGCGCCCGCTCGAGCTTGCTCTGGTCGACGTCGACCGGCACGATCGTGAAAGCGGGCGAGCCCATCTCGGTCTGCAGCCTGTCCAGCGCCGGCATCTCCGCCCGGCACGGCACGCACCACGTCGCCCAAAGGTTGAGCAGCACCGTGCGTCCCTTGAAGGAGGCCAGCGTGGTCCGCCCGCCGCCGGCGTCAGCGAAGCCGATCGCCGACAGGTCGTGCGGCGCCTTCGCCGGCGCCAGCGCCGCGACCTCGTCGTCGGTGAAGACCCGGCCCCGTGTAAGGA
>CALMRL010000047.1 GCA_937873345.1 uncultured Beijerinckiaceae bacterium
CGCCCCCTCAGCCGTCCGTCCCTCCCTCGTCGGCCTGACCCGCGCCGGCCTCGCGGAGGCGCTGGCCGCGATCGGCTGCCCCGAGCGCGAGCGGCGGATGCGCGCGGCGCAGCTGTGGCATTGGATCTACTGGCAGGGCGCGCGCTCCTTCGACACGATGCTCAACATCGGCAAGCCGCTGCGGGCGCGTCTCGCGGAGAGCCACACGCTGGAGCGTCCCGCGGTGGCGGCGGAGCAGGTGTCGAGCGATGGCACCCGCAAGTGGCTGCTCCGCCTCGCTCCCCATCCCCTCGATCGCACGGCGGACGGGCGGGGCGCGCTGGTCGAGTGCGTGTACATCCCCGAGCACGACCGTGGCACGCTGTGCGTCTCTTCCCAGGTCGGCTGCACGCTGACCTGCGCCTTCTGCCATACCGGCACGCAGAAGCTCGTCCGCAACCTCGAAGCGGCCGAGATCGCCGCGCAGCTCGTGGTCGCGCGCGACCGGCTCGGCGACTATCCCGGATTGGTCCCGCCGACCGACGGCCTGATCCCCGGCGAGGGATCGCGGCCGATCTCCAACGTCGTCTTCATGGGCATGGGCGAGCCGCTCTACAACTATGACGCGGTGCGCGACGCGCTCGCGGTGATGTCGGATGGCGACGGGCTGTCGCTGTCGCGGCGCCGCATCACCGTGTCCACCGCCGGCGTGGTGCCGCGGATGGAGCCGCTGGGCCGAGAGGCCGGCGCGATGCTGGCGATCTCGCTGCACGCGGTGCGCGACGATCTCCGCGACGTGCTGGTGCCGTTGAACCGCAAGCACCCGATCGCCGAGCTGATGGCGGCGTGCCGCGCCTACCCCGGCGCCTCCAACGCGCGGCGCATCACCTTCGAGTACGTGATGCTGAAGGGGGTGAACGACACGGCCGCCGACGCTCGCGAGCTGCTGCGCCTCCTCAAGGGCGTGCCGGCGAAGATCAACCTGATCCCGTTCAACCCCTGGCCCGGCACGGCCTACGAGTGCTCGGACTGGGCGGCGATCGAGCGCTTCTCCAACATCATCTTCGCCGCCGGCTACGCCAGTCCGGTGCGGACGCCGCGCGGCCGCGACATCCTCGCCGCCTGCGGCCAGCTGAAGAGCGAGACCGAGAAGCTGCGCGCCCGCGCCGCGATGATCGTCGGCGAGGCCGCGGACGCCTGAGCGCAACCCTTTCGACCGATCGCGCGATAGGCGGGAACCGTCACCGGAGCCGTCCCATGCCGTCAACGATTCCTCCCGCTGACCTGCGCATCGTCCGCGCCAAGCCCGAGGAGGCGGGATCGAACAACCCGGACCCGACGATGAAGCCCGTGGGCAAGAGCGATCCGGCGACGATCAAGGGCGAGAACATGCCGCCGCGCGGCGGCGAGGACATCGCACCGGCCGACGGCCGCTCGCCCGAAGCCACCCGGGATCATGTCCGCGGGACGGATGCCGGCGAGGCCTAGGCGCTACCTGCATTGAAAGGATTTTGTTTGAGCGGGAGTTCTGCTTCAAGGCTGGCGATGGAGCCGGATCTTGAGCAGGCGCACGCTGACGGACGAGCCATGGGAGCGGATTCCAAGGTCATCTTCCTGGCCGAGCCAAGACGCGAGGGCGCAGCGGCGTCAACAACCGGCTGTTTGTGGACGCGGTCCTATGGATGGCCGGGAACGCTGCAGGTTGGCGTGACCTGCCGGACGTGTTTGCTCGATGGAGCGGGGTTCATGCACGGTTCCGCCGCTGGTCGCACGCGGGCGTCTGGGCGAGGCTGTTCCACGTTTTGGCCGACACACCGGCCTTCGCGTCCGTCCTGATCGAGGGCACCCTTGCAAAGGTCCACGCCGATGCGACCGGCGCAAAGGGGGGCTGACGCTGCCGCGATTGGCCGTTCGCGCGGCGGGCTGACGACCAAGCTGCACGCGGCCGTTGACGCCCTTGGCTTGCCGATTCCGCATCCATCCAACGCCGGGGCACCATGGCGACGCCCCTCAGGCCGAGCCCCTCTTGGCCGGCTTGCGGGGCATCAATCACGTCATCGCCGATGCCGCCTGCGACGCCGATCCGTGACGCGCCTTCATCACCGACGACCTTGGGGCCGTCGCGCAGATCAAGGCCAATCCTCGCCGCACCAAAAAGCCGCCAATCGACTGGCACCTCTACAAGGAACGCCATCAGGTCGAAGGCTTCTTCAATAAGCTCAAAC
>CALMRL010000048.1:0-1900 GCA_937873345.1 uncultured Beijerinckiaceae bacterium
ATGCGGGTGCGCGACGCTTCGCCGTCGGCTCGCTCGGCGCGCAGCGCCGACACGTGGCGGCGAGGGCCGGCGCCGCGCGGCGGACGGATCGGCCGTTCGCCCGCCGTCCTCGCCTCGCTCTCCTCCGGCGTGCCGGCCTTCGGTTTGTCCCGCAGCGCGATGGTGCCCCGCGCCCGCCCGACGACGCGCAAGGGTGCGCCCTCTTCCGGCTCAGCCGCGCCCTCGAAGTCGACGCCCGCCTCGGCCGCCAGGGCCTCGCCGAGCTGGTCGCGCAGCACGCGGGTGCGGACCTCTTCCACCGCGCCGTCCGGCAGGTCGCCGAGCTGGAACGGCCCGAAGGACAGGCGGATCAAGCGGTTCACCTCCAGCCCGAGGTGCTCCAGCACCCGCTTGATCTCGCGATTCTTGCCCTCGCGCAGGCCCATGGTCATCCAGCAGTTGCGGCCCTGCTGCCGGTCGATGCGCGCCTCGATGCCGGCGTAGTCCATGCCGTCGACGGTGATGCCGGCGGAAAGCGCGTCGAGCGCGTCGGGCTTCGCCTCGCCCCTGGCGCGGACGCGGTAGCGGCGCAGCCAGCCGGTGTCGGGCAGCTCCAGCACGCGGGCGAGGCCACCGTCATTGGTGAGCAGCAGCAGCCCCTCGGTGTTGATGTCGAGCCGCCCCACCGTGACGACGCGCGGCCCGTCGGGCCAATGCTCGCGGAGGTAGTCCGTGACCGTCTGTCGGCCCTCGGGGTCGTGGTCCGACGTCACCAGACCGCGCGGCTTGTGGAACAGGAACAGCCGCGTCTTCTCCGCCGCGGGCAGCGGCGCGCCGTCGACGGTCACCTCGTCGTCGGGCCCGACGTCGCGCGCCGGGCTTGCCAGCAGTTCGCCGTTGACGCTGACGCGGCCGTCGCGGACCCATTGCTCGGCGTCGCGGCGCGAGCACAGGCCGGCGCGCGCCATCGCCTTGGCAACTCGCTGTTTCGGCAGCGGCGAAGGCTCCGGGGTCGGTTCCGCGGTTGAAGGCGCCGGCAGGGCCTTCGCGACAGGCGGCTTCGCCTTGCGCTTGGCCTTCGCGACCGTCGGTGCGGCCTCCGCCGCGCTGCGCTTCTTGCGCCGCGGGGGCGCCTCGTTCTCGCTCATGGTTCCTGATAGCGAGAGGCCATGGAAAAGGGAACGGTGCGCGGAGAGCCGATGGAGCGGGCGCTCGCCGAGGCGCGGGCGGCGGCGGCGAGAGGGGAAGTGCCGGTCGGCGCGGTGATCCTGCGCGAGGGGGCGGTGATCGCGGCGGCCGGCAACCGTACGCTCGAACGCCGCGATCCCACCGCCCACGCGGAGATCCTCGCGATCCGCGCCGCCTGCGCGACGCTGGGGTCGGAGCGACTGATCGATTGCGACCTCCACGTCACGCTGGAGCCCTGCGCGATGTGCGCGGCGGCGATCTCCTTCGCGCGGCTGCGACGGCTGTACTGGGGCTGCGACGACCCGAAGGGCGGCGCGGTGGAGAGCGGTCCGCGATTCTTCGCGCAAGCCACCTGCCATCACGCGCCCGAGGCCTACGGCGGCTTCCGCGAGCGGGAATGCGCCGAGCTGCTGCGCGGCTTCTTCGCCGCCCGCAGGCGCTAGATCGCCAAGCGCACGCCGACCACCGCGAGCGTCACGGCGAGGATCGGGCGCAGCACCCGGTCGGGCGCGCGACCGGCGAGGACGCTCGCCAGCGTGATCCCGGGCAGGGAGCCGACCAGCAGCGACCCCAGCACGGCGAGGTTGACCGTGCCGAGCGCCCAGTGCCCGAGGCCGGCGACCAGCGTGAGGGGCACGGCGTGGGTGATGTCGGCACCGACGATCCTGACCAGCGGCGCGCGGGGATAGAGCAGCAGCAGCACCGTGCCGCCGAGCGCGCCGCTGGTCAGGAT
>CALMRL010000048.1:1910-4765 GCA_937873345.1 uncultured Beijerinckiaceae bacterium
GACGTCATCGCCACCAGCGTGCCGACGAGGAAGCCGAGCGCCACGGTGAGGATGGCGCGGCGGCCCTCGTCCATCGCCTCCATGCGGGGGGCGAGGCGCTCCAGCAGCATCCGGCGGAACAGCAGCGAGGCGGCCGTCAGCACCAGAGCGACGCCGAGGACGGTCGAGACGAGCGCGTGCTGCGGCGGGTTGCCGGTGCGCGACAGGATGCCGAGCGTCACCGCGGTGGCCGGCAGGCTGCCGATGGCGAGGCGGCGCACCACGCGCCACTCCACGGTGCGCTTGTAGGCGTGGACGCAGGCGCCGCCCGCCTTGGTCACGGCGGCGTATAGAAGGTCGGTGCCGACCGCCGTCAGCGGCGCGACGCCGAACAGAAGCACCAGCAGCGGCGTCATCAACGAGCCGCCGCCGACGCCCGTCAGCCCGACCAGCGCGCCGACGAGCAGACCCGACAGCGCGTAGTGCCAGTCGACGAGGTGAAGGAACGACATGGGTGGTGTTCGCCGGGGCCGCGCGGCGAAGCAGGACTGCCTCACCCTGCCAGTGGGGGAGCGCGCATGCCGTCCGTCAATCGGCCGAACGGCGAGGGCCGATGCACGGCTCCACGATCAGGCGAAGAAGCGCAGCAGCGCCTCGGCGCAGGCGTCCGGATTCTCCTCCGGCATGAAGTGGCCGGAGTCGACCTGGACGCCCTCGATCTCGCCGGCGAGCTGCCGCCAGGCCTCGATCGGATCGGTGCCGGAAGCCGGAATGCCGGCGTCGCCCCACATCACCAGCATCGGCACGGCGATGCGCCGCCCGGCAGCGAGGTCGGCCTCGTCCTGCTCGCGATCGACCGTGGGGCCGGCACGGTAGTCCTCGCAGGTCGCGTGCAGCCGCGCGGAGTCGGTGAACAGGGCGCGGTAGTGCGGCAGCGCCGAGGGGTGGAAGGCGGACAGGTCCTTGCGCTTGCTCCAGCTCGCCAACGTGTGATCGGCGTAGAACTGCGGCGCCGCCCCGATCAGCGTCTCGGGAAAAGGCGCGGGCTGTGCCAGGAACAGCCAGTGGTAGCTCTTCAGCGCCCGCTTCGGCTCGCCGAAGCCGCGAAGATGCAGAGCGGTCGGCACGATGTCGATGACCGCGAGCTTCTCCAGCCTCTCCGGCGCATCGAGGGCGAGGCGATAACTCACCCTGCCGCCTCGATCGTGGCCGACCAGCCGGAAGCGACGGTGCCCAAGCACCTCCATCACCGCCACGGCGTCTTGGCCCATCAGGCGCTTGGCGTAGCCCGCCCCGTCGCGGCTTTCCGGCACGCAGGACTTCCCATAGCCGCGAAGGTCCATCACGACCACGCGGAAGCGCTCGGCGAGGCGCGGAGCGACGGCGTGCCACTCGTGATGCGTCTGGGGATAGCCATGCAGCAGCAGCAGCGGCGGCCCGTCGCCGCCGGAACGGGTGTAGAAGGTGCCCTCCGGCGTCGCGACGAACTGCTCGTCGAAGCCGGGAAACAGGTCGTCGCCATCGGTCATTGTCGATCCCCATATGCCCGGAAGGAGATGTCCGGGGCAGGCTTGTCCGAGACGGCCATGCCCGCTGCGCCACGCCGCCGCGCCGTCCGGCGGGACGCAGCTACACGGGCGCGCTGCCTTGACTTGCGCTTTGCCGCAACCCCAATACCCCCGGCGAGGGTTCATTCCGCTCGCGAGGAGACCGCGCGTGACCGCAGCGACCGAGACATCGATGGCCGAGACGGCGATCGCCGGGACAGCTGTGGCCAAGCCGAAGCTGCGCATCTTCCTTTGCGCGCCGCGCGGCTTCTGCGCCGGCGTGGTGCGCGCCATCGACGCCGTCGAGCAGGCGCTGCGCCTCTACGGCGCGCCGGTCTACGTCCGCCACGAGATCGTCCACAACAAATACGTCGTGGAGGGGCTGAAGGCGAAGGGCGCCGTCTTCGTCGAGGAGCTGGACGAGGTGCCCGACACCGACAAGCCGGTGATCTTCTCGGCGCACGGCGTGCCGAAATCGATCCCCGCCGAGGCCGAGCGGCGCAACTTCCTCGCCATCGACGCGACCTGCCCGCTCGTCACCAAGGTGCACCGCGAGGCGCAGTCGCACTTCAAGCGCGGTCGGCAGATCCTGCTCGTCGGCCATGCCGGGCACCCCGAGGTCGTCGGCACGCTAGGCCAGCTGCCGCCGGGCTCGATCCTGCTGGTGCAGACGCCCGAGGACATCGACGCGCTGAAGGCGGACGGCTCGCAGGTCCGCGACGAGGCCAACCTCGCCTATGTCACGCAGACCACGCTCTCGGTCGACGACACGCGGCAGATGGTGGAGCGCCTGCACCAGCGCTTCCCCGCGATCGTCGGGCCGCAGAAGGAGGACATCTGCTACGCCACCACCAACCGCCAGGAGGCGGTAAAGCGCATCGCGCCGGTGGTCGACGCCCTGATCGTGGTCGGCTCTTCGAACTCCTCGAACTCGCAACGCCTCAAAGAGGTCGCCGAGCGTTCGGGCTGCCCGCTCGCGCGGCTGGTGCTGCGCGCCGACGACGTCGAGTGGGCGCTGTTCAAGGACATCACCAGCCTCGGCATCACCGCCGGCGCCTCGGCGCCGGAAGTGCTCGTCGAAGAAATCCTGGACGCCTTCGCCGAGCGCTTCGAGCTCGCCATCGAGATCGTCTCGACGGCGGACGAGAGCGTGTTCTTTCCCCTGCCGCGTGAGCTGCGCCCGGTGGTGGGCGCCGAGTCGGTCGCCGTCGCCTAACCCTCGCCGATGTCGCCGTGCGTCGCCCGGAACTCGGCGATCACGGCGCGCAGGCCGATGTCGCGGCGGTGGAAGCCGTCGGGCCAGTCGACCCGCGCCACCGCATCGTAGGC
>CALMRL010000049.1:0-5960 GCA_937873345.1 uncultured Beijerinckiaceae bacterium
CCCGATCATCGCGTAGAGCCGCTGGATGTGGTGATCGACGTGGTCGCTCATGCCGGAGGGGCGCCCGTCGGCGGCGCGCCGGGCCCGGGGATCACGGCGATGTCGCCGTCCTGCGCCGTCACCGTCACCGCGACGATCTCGGTTTCGGAGCCCGCCACCAGCGGCGTCACGGAGATCGAACGCGAGGCGTAGGCCGCGAGGCCGAGGTCGATGCGATCGCGCTGGTCCTGCGTCAGCAGCTGCGGACCGGTGATCTCGCCGGCGACCCAGTCGGCGAGGTCGGCCACGGTGCTGGCGCCGCTGTCGGCGCGCATCAGCGCGATCAGCTCGGCCCAGACGCCCATCGGCGGAGCGCCGGGGATCGGCTCGTACAGCGTCTCGCACTCCAGCGTCAGCTCGCGCGCGGCGCAGCGGACCTCCGCCGACTCGACGAGGTAGGAGGAGTTGCCGATCGTGCGCGTCCTGGAGACCAGCCGTCCCCACAGCTGCGACCAGGGTTCGGCCTCGGCGACCAGGGCGGCGAGGATGCGCCGCGCCAGCACGTCGAGCATCGTCTCGGCGCCGTCCGCCCGGGTGTCGAACTCCAGGGGCGCGCCGGCGATCGTGACGGTCACCACCGGCGGCAGGTAGATCTGGATGCTGAGGCTGACCCGCGGGTCGCCGGCGAGCAGCTCGTTGCCCTCCAGCCCGTCGTTGCTGCCGCTGGTGTAGACCGCGACGACGGGCGAGCCGGCGGCGACGGTGTCGAGGGGGCGTTGCGGCCCGTTGGCGACGGTGAACTCCGGCCAGACGGCGGCCGAGATGGCGCGCACCGTGGCGAGGCGCACGGCGAAGGCGACGAGGCTCATGGTGGCTGCTTCCCGATGGTTTCGAGGTGCGCGACGGTCCGGTCGGTGCCGAAGGGGTCGGTGCCGTTGACCTTCAGCCCGATCTCGCCGCGATCGATCAGCACGACGCGGTCGCCGGAGGCGAGGGTGAAGGGCAGCGCCGAGGTCGTGAACTTCACCGTGTGCGAGGCCAGCCGCACCTCGGCGTTGCGACCGGTGGTGTTGCCCGGCCCCAGCGTCCGGCTGACCTTGGGCACGTCGGCGACGGTCGCGACGATCTCGGTGACCGGGCGGCCGGGGTCGGGCTTGCCGACGAGCTGCCCGCCCGGCAGGTAGGGCACGACGCGGATGCGCTCGCCGGCCTGGCGGTCGATCGCGGCGTGCAGCCGCGCCAACCTATCCGGGCGCATGGCGCGCGCAAGGATGGCGGTCGGGGCGCATCGCGGGATCAGGGGTTCGACTGCGGCGCCGCGACGGTCACCAGCGGCGCCGGGATCGAAGCGAAGCCGCCGCGCAGCGCCTCCGGCCGGGTGCACCAGCTGATGGCGTTCATCTGCACCTCGAGGTCGAGGCCCTTGTCGTTGCGCTTCATCACCTGCTTGGCGTAGCGCGGCAGGCCCTTGGTGTTGACGGTCTCCCAGTAGTCCGCCGGGGCGAAGCGGGTCAGGAACATGCCCGGCACGCGGGGGACGAAGCGCACCTCAGCCGGGCCGATGAAGCCGGCCGGGGAGTTGCCGACCTGGGGCGCGGCCGATGCGGCGGCGCGGCGGCCGGTGCGGTAGCGCATGAAGTTGATGCCGCCGTAGGAGAACTGCTGGGTGTAGGCGTTCTCGCGCAGCGCGGCGGCGGCGGGCGTGTTCAGGAAGGTCGAGCGGTACTCCGCGTTCTGCAGCGCCGCCTCGAAGAAGTCGGGCCCGCACCAGGCGTCGACGCCGTCGACCACCAGCTCCTCGTCGAGCGAGTCCTCGATCGAGCGCTGCACCGCCGCGCAGTACTGGCGGAAGGGGAAGGAGGAAACCGCGAAGTCGAACTCGACCGGCGGCGGCACCGTGAGCTTGTACTCCTGGAAGAGGTCGTAGATCACGCCCCCGAACTTGTCGACGACGAGGCCCTTCAGGGCGCCGCAGCGCTGGTGCTCGAGCGTGGCGTCGAGCGCGCGGGTGTGCTTCAGCGTCTTCGCCGCGATGACGTCCTCGAGGGCGACGACCTGGTCGGAGCGGCCGCTCTCGTCGACGATGCCCTCCTTGCCGAAGGCGCGCACGCCCTGCACCTCGTCGGCCATCACGCTGTCGTCGCGCTGGTAGTGCGGGATGCGCAGGTCGCGGATGTTGCGCTTCTCGTTGTCGGTGGTCTCGCCCGGGCCGCCGCGCGGGGTCGGCGCCACCAGCGACAGGTCGCCGTGCTTCTCCTCGATGGCGACGTGCAGCGTTGTGACGCCATCGGACTCGAAGAGGCCCGACTTGCCGATCTGGCCCGGCACATAGGGTTGCTTGTTCACGAGGGCGGTGAGACCGACGACGCTGAAGGCGCGGTCCGCCTGGGCTTCGGCGAAGACGTTGTTCATGGTCAAGGTGTCCGGTGGCTGCGGCGGGAGGGAATGCCGCGCGGCGCGCGGCGGCGGGATCAGCGGGCGATGATGGACCTGGCCGCGAGCTGCCTCAGCGCGGCGGCGACGGCTGCGGGGTTGCCGGCGATCGAGGCGTCGAAGGTCAGGCGCTGGCCGTAGACTTCGCAATCGCGCGCGCTGACGGCCGCCGCGATGTCGCCGAACGTGGCGTCGACGTAGTTGTAGGAGATGGCGGCCGCGACCTGGCTGCCGTCGACGGCGCCGGCGACGCAGGGTGCGACGCGGCCCGCTGCGGAGACGTCCGGCACGGTGACGGCGAAGCTGTCGCCGGCACCCATCGCCGTCGAACCGGCAGTGAAGGTGAAGTTCACCTCCGGCGAGGTGTAGGGACCCGCCTTGAGGCCGTCGCCGAGCTGCTTGCCGGCGGGGTCGACCACCTCGAAGGTCGTCGCGCCGGTGAACTCGATGGTGTAAGCGCCCGGCTTCGCGTTGGGGCCGAGCGCGGCCGCGCTGACGACGCCGTTGCCGGCGTTGCCTGGCACCGCGGCCACCGCCGGCGTCCCGAGCAGGATGTAGCCGAGCACTTGCCCGGGGATCACGACGCCGGACCCGCCCGCCATCACGACGTTGTCGCGCGAGCGCATCCACTCGGCCTCGGACTTGATGTACTCGCCCGTGTGGCGGCCCTCAGTGATGGTCACCGTCGGCGGGAAATAGGCGGAGTTGGCCATGGTGCGGCTCCAAGCGGATCAGGGCCGGGCGGAGCCGGCGCGGTGGCGTGTTGCGGGGCGAAGGTGCGGCCTCAGCCGATCTTGTTGCGCTCGGCGTAGATCGCGGAGGCGTCGATGGTGACGGGCGCCGGCTTGCCCGCGACGGTGCCTGCAGTGTGGATGGCGACCTGGGCGGCGGCGGCACGCTCGGCGAGGCTGCCGGAGGCGGTCTTGCTGGCCACCTTCAGCGCCGCATCGGCGATCTCGGGCGTCACGGCGGTGTCGTAGGCGAAATGGGTGGCGAGACCCTCGCGGCCCTTGGCCTCCGGCGAGCCGACGATCGCCTTGATGCGCGCGCGCTCGTCGGCGGCGCCCTTCGTCTGACCGTCGGCGAGGCCGGCGGCGTGGCCTTCGACGCGCGCGGCGTCGAGGTCGGCCTTGGTGTAGTCCTTGTCCATGGAGGCTCCCCTTGAGGCGGCGGGGCGGCGGGCTGCCGGGCCGCGGTTCATGTCGTCGAAGAGGGCGTCGAAGGTCGCGATGTCGTCGACCAGGCCCACGGCCATCGCGTCCTTGCCGTGGAAGATCGCAGCCTCGGTATCGCGGGCGGCCTTGGCGGACATCCGGCCGCCGCGGCCGACGGCGACGGCCTGCACGAAATCCTCGCGCATCGCCTCGACCTCGCCCTGGAGGCGCGTCTTCGTGTCGGGATCGAGCGGCTCGTAGGGGTTGCCCTCGACCTTGTGCTTGCCGGCGTGGATCAGCGTCGGCGTGATCCCGGCGCGATCGAGGGCTCGGGAATAATCGGCGTGCATCATCACGACGCCGATCGAGCCGGTGATGCCGGAGGGTACGGAGACGATGCGGCCGGCGCCGGAGGCCATCATGTAGCCGGCCGACGCCGCCATGCCGTTGACCAGTGCGGTGACGGGCTTGGTGGCGTTGGCCTGGCGGACGAGATCGGAAAGCTCGAAGGCGCCCGTCGCCTCGCCCCCCGGCGTGTTCAGGTCGAGCAGCAGCGATTTGACCTTCGGGTCAGCCATCGCCGCCCGGATCTGTGCCGCGATGCCCTCGTAGGACGTCAGGCCGGAGGATGCGCCAACCCAGGCGCCACGGTTCACCAGGCTGCCGGTGACGGTGATGATGGCGGCGCCGGCGTCGGTGCGCTGGTACGGCAGCCACTTGCCGCTGTCCTTGTCGCTGCGGGTTCCGACGAAGCGCGACGCCAGTGGCTCGGGCCGTTCGGCGACCTCCAGCCCAAGCTCCGGCGCCTCCAGATCGAGCCCGAGCCTCCCGGCGAGCACGCCGACGATGATGTCGAGCTTCTGCGGCAGGATCAGCAGCGGCCGTCCAAGGATGCGGGAAGCGACGTGCTCGAGGCGGGCGGCTTCGCGCGTCATGGCCAACGCCTCCCGAAGTACGGCGCGCTCGGCGACCGCTTGTGGCGCACGGTGATCGCGAAGCGCTTGGCGCTCACCGGACGGCCGGCGTTCTTTGCTGCGCAGGCGTCGATCGCGTCCTGCATCTCGCTCTGCAGCACATCGAGCTTCGATGGTTGGAACTTGACCTGATCCTCCGCCTCGCCGGTGCGGGTACGGATCTCGATCTCCTGCCCGCCCGACAGCAGGGTGTAGTAGGCGGTCGTGAGCGCCTGGGCGCGAGCGCAAGGGTCGCTCCAGTCGACTGGGCCGGCGATCGGAGCGGGAACGGAAGCATCCGTCACTTGGAGTTGCCCTTGCCGCCCGCTCCGCCCTTGGACCCGGCGTCGCCGCCAGATGCCTCTTCATCGAGCTCGTCCTCGTCGACGATGGTCGAGCCTGCGATCAAGGGCTCAGGGAGGCCAAGCAGCTCGCGGCGCTTCTTCTCCTCGGCGAGCTGATGGTAGCCGTCTTCCCAGTCTTCGCCCTGCTCGGCGTAGATGCGCTCGTCGGTGATGCAGCCCATGCGCTTCATCGTTTCGACGGACTTGGCGTACTTGAGGTCGTCGGCCTGCGGCTTCGCCGGGCCGCGCCAGGCTGCGCGGCACGCCGCCTCGCGGTTGGCGACGAAGGCCTCGGGCCCGCCGGGGAAGGGCACGGTGCCGTTCTCGATCGCCTCCTCGAGCCAGCAGCCGAAGGCCGCCTGGTAGAAGGGCACGACGATGTGCTTGCGCCGGTACAGCATGATCGGCCAGCGCACCGTGGTGGAGATGCGAGCGCCGGTGTAGGTCACGCCGTTGTAGTTGCCGGTCATCTCCTCGACGGTGTGCCCGGCGCACACCGCGATCTCGCGCAGCAGCATGTTGGCTTGCGGTTCGAACACCGAGGTCATCTCGGCGCCGGTCTTCAGGTCGAGCTTCTCGCCCGGGAACAGGTGAACGATCTTCACCGGCCCATTCAGGTCGAAGCTGGTGTTGTCGTACCAGTCGCCGCGGGCGGCCAGCAGGCCTTCGAAGCTGCCGCCGGTACCCTGCTCCTCCTGGTTCTCGAAGGCCTGCAGCACCTCCACCGTCGGCTTCTCCGACGTGATGGTGGCGGAGATCAGTGCGCGCTGCAGCTCGGCCGAGAGGCTGCCGTTGGTGATGAGGTCGAACTGCCGGATGCGTTGCAGCACCGGGGTGAAGGGCGACAGACCGCGCATCTGCCCGATGTCGCCGTCGAAGACGTGGGTGACATAGGGCCGGCTAAGGCTGTCGCGGGCGCGCAGCTCCATCACTTGGCCGCTCTCGAGGATCGGCGTCGGCAGGCGGAACCGATACGAAAGCGGCATGCCGTTGCCGTCGATCCGCACGCCCTGGAAGATGGCGATGCCGTCCGACTCCTGGGTGAGCCGGTGCGCGGGCACCAGCTGAATCTTCGTGCGGGTGCGCGACTCCGGACC
>CALMRL010000049.1:5970-13768 GCA_937873345.1 uncultured Beijerinckiaceae bacterium
ATCCAGCGGGTCAGCGCCACCAGCTCGCCGGCGCCGTAGTAACTGCCGACACCGGCCCGCGCCTGCTGATGCAGGTTCCACTTGCCGGAGGCGTCGCATTCCAGCGGGTTGTTCGACCAGGCTTCGAACTTGGCTTTGACGATCGCTGCCCAAGCTTTCGCCTCGTCCTGCGTCCATCCCAGCGTCGCGTAGTCGGGCTTCGGAGCGAGCTGCAGGCCATCGCCGAGGATGGAAGCCTTGCCCTGGAGCACCAGGCCAGCGAGCCAGCCCGAGTTGTGGATCATCTCGATCGTTCGGGCGGTGGCGAGCCAGTAGGACGAACGGACGTCCTCGCGGGCATCGCGCAGCGCTGGCCACCACGACGAGAAGATCGAGGCGCGCTCGCCGCGCATGAACTCCGACGAGGCCTGCGGCCGGCCGGCCGCAACTGCTGGCACCGCGGCGTCGAGCGCGCGGGTGAGCCACGTCTTCAGGCCCATGCCGATCCTTCCGGTGGTCTAGCGATTGAAGCGGCGCGCCCAGCTGCCGATGGAGCGACGTTCGCGTGCAGCGGCAAGTGCAGCATTCGGCTGCTGCTTCTTGAGCGCGGGCCGTAGCTCACCTGGCAGTATGATCCGAAGAGCAGCGAGGCGCGCATCTTCTTCTCGGAGCGCGCGACGCTCAGCTGCCCGCTCTACTGCGCGAGTACCGAAATTCTCAGCCGAGATGCGGAAAGCAGCCGCGGCCGCCATCGCCTCGGCATCGAGGAAATGGTTCGCCTTCTGCACCTGCAGCCAGGTCACATGGCCAGAGGGTCCGCGCACCTGCACCTCAGCGACCAGCTGGCGTCGGTAATTCTCGTCTGCCTCGGCGTTGAGGTGCATGCATCCAGGCTTGTCGGCCTCGAGGCCGAGGCGTTCCTGAACCGTCGCCTTCCAGTGGCCGGCGTCGAGGCGCAGCAGGCGCAGGCCATAGCGCTGGCCCGAGCCGTCCTCCGTCTCGACGTCGATCGGCACCTCAATGAGCGGCCGCAGCATTGGCGACGAGGAGCCTTTGCTCGGGTAGACAAAGCGGCGGTAGCGCCGGCAGAACTGGTACACGCGGTTGACCGGCAGGTTCGCCTTCGTCCCCGGCCGGAAGCCGGAGTCGACGATCGCGATCTTGACCAGCATCCCGTCGATCGGCGTCGACAGCAACGTCGCAAGCTGGTCCCACACCTCAGGATCCTTGGTCGGCCCGTACAGCTCACCGTGGCGGATCAGCCAGGACGTGCCGTGGGCGCCGAAGCCGCGGATGACGTAGACGAGGCTCTTGCCCTGGACGTCGACACCGGCGACTAGCGTGACGACGCCGATCGGCACGGTCCCGGCGGCGTGGCCGACCGCCTTGGCTGCGATCGCGTCGTGGTCCGGCGCCTCCGTCGCGCACGGCGGCGCGACCTCCCCGAAGGCCGCGTTGATCGCCGTCTGGATCTTCGCCGAGTCGGCGGCCTCGACCGCCTCCAGGAGGCGGTGCGCGCGGTCGCCGAAGCTCTTGAACGGCGAGCAGAGGCCCGACACCCACCGCGACGGATAGCCTGCCGGCGGCTCGCTGCGTACCGTGCCGTCGACCGTCACCGTCTGCCCGGGTGCGACGTAGACGCCGCGCCGGTTCATCTCGGCCTTGTGCCCCTCGACGATCTCCCCTTCGCAGTGCGGGCATTCGAGCCAGCTGTTCGCCTTCGCCTGCGCCGCCGTCGCGCCTTTGGGGTACCGGAGCAGGGCGCGCCGGGGGATGAACCATTGCGAGCAGTGCGGGCAGGGCCAGCACCAGTGGTACCGCGTGCCGCGCTGCCATAGCCGCCAGATGGGCGAGGTGACTTCGCCCTCGTCGGCGATCTCCCAGAAGTCGAGGCCGCTGGCGGCATCGCGTTTGAAGGTGACGATACCCTGCGAAGGCGTCGAGGTCACGCCGACGGCGAAGTCGCTGTAGGTCTCGCCACGCGCCACGACGAGGCCGAGGACGTCGCCCTGGTCGCGCAGCGAGGCGAGCATCTCGTCGTACTCGTCCATCAGCGCCAAGCCGGCGGGCGAGGATTTCAGCGAGGTCGGCGAGCGCGCGGTGCCGAGACGCAAGGTGACGCCGGCGATCCGCTTCAGCGTCTTCTTCTGGCGCTTGCCGTCGAGGCCGCCGATCACCTTGCCGAGCAGCGACGTCGACTGCAGCAGCAGGTCGCGCACCCGCGGCTCGAACTGGTCGGTGTTGAACTCCTTCGACGGGCCGACGTAGAGGATCGGCACCGGGCGGTTGTCGAGGCGCTCGCCGATGATGTCGAGCATCGTCTCGGTCTTGCCGCTCTGCGCGGCGGTGACCAGCACCGCCATGCTGACGCCCAGCATCAGCAGGTCGCGGCCGAGGGGGATCGCGTAGGGCGTCAGCGTCGGATCGCGCGGACCGGGGACGCCGGTTTCCGGGCCGTAGATCCGGCAGCGGCCCCAATCGTCAGGATTCTCCTTCTTCGTCGCCGTCCAGGGCAGGCCGGCCCTCTCGCACAGCCGTCGCCATTGCCTCGAACGCTGCGCGGTACTGGTCGAAGCCGGCATTGAGGCGCTTCTCCAGCACGTCGCGCATCTCGGGATCGCGGCTCAAGCCCGCGGGAATGCCGCCGAAGGCATTGCGCAGCTCCGTCATCGACTCGGCGAAGAAGGTCTCGACCAGGTCGAAGTCGACGAGCTCGCCAACCACCTTGGCGGTGTCGATCTTCATCCGCCGAAGCTTCTCGGCCTCGAGCGCTTTGGCGCCTTCGGTCTTCGTGGTGCGCCGCGCGGGGTCCTTCAGCCAGCGGATGTAGCCGAGCAGCGTCTCGACGACGTCGAACAGCTTGTCCTCGCCGCGCTGGGCGAAGCCTTCCTTCTCCAGCTTGGCGATCCACTGCGGGGTGACGCCGAGGAGGTCGGAGACGGCCTGACCTGTCATGCGGCCCGGCTGAGAGGTCAAGGCCGTCTCCGTCGAGGGCTCGTCGGATGCGCTGGGGAAGCTGCCATCCGGGCCGACCCTCGATTGCTGTGGCCAGCCCGGGCAGGCGGCCCGAACCGAACCAAGGTTTTTGCAAACTCGAAAATCCAGAAAGGGTGCGCTCGCGCCCCGCACCCGGCGGGGCGGGCTTCAAAAGGTACCTGAGGGGGAGGGGTGCCCTCCCGCTGCTCTGCCGCGGGCCGCCGGCGCCCCGTGGATCGCCTCGCCCTTCCTCCGCGCTCTCTCCGACGGCACCCGCCCTACGGCGCCAGCGCCCCGAGCCTGATGACGACGCTGCGCGCCACGATCGTCGCGACGCCCCGGTCGAAGGCGGCCGCGGTGTCGCCCTTCACCATCTCGGTCGGGATTGCCACGCCGGAGCGCACCACCTCGAGCTTGCGGCCCGCACCATCCTTGCGTCGGAACACCTGGCCGTTGAGCTTGGTCACCGTCACGCGGTTGGGGAAGCGGCCGCCCTTCATGAAGGTGTGGTCGAACACCTGCGCGTTGCCCAGCGGGTGCGCCAGCACGCCGCTCGGCGTCTCGCCGGCATCGAAGTACTTGAGACGGATGTTCCCACCGTCGGCGCGGATGCGGTAGCTCAGGCTCGCCGCGGTCGACGGCTTGGCGCGCTGCGCCTTCGCCAGCGTCTTCTCCGGCAGCCCGATCTGCTTGGCTTCCGCCGCGATCGTCAGCAGCCGCACCCTATCGCCGGCGGCGTTCAGCACCGCCGACAGCTCGGCGCGGCCGTCCAAACCGAGACGCCTGATCTTGCTCGCGGCATCGGCGAGCGAGCCGAGCTGTGCGGCCATCGCGAGGCGCATCGGTCAGCAGCGCAGTTCGGTGCTGGGCGGGTTCTCACCGCCGAGATGGAAGTGATGTTCGGTGACGACGCCACCCTGAACGTGGCCGCCATCCCAACTGCCGATGGCCGAGCCGTCCCACGGCTTCAGCTTCGGTCGACGCTTTGCGCCGATCGGCCGCCGGCTGAAATGGATGCTGAAGACCCCGCCTCGCTTGTAGAAGCGTCGCTTGCTGCTCCAGCCCGGATGCCATGCATGCACGATGGTCTGGTAGCCGAGCCATTCGGCAATCGCACCGACGACATCCACCACGAACCACGGGATCATCGCACCAATCCTCCAAGCCCCATGATCGACGCCCGCCGCGCCCGCTCGTCGGCGCCGGGATCTGCCCGCCCGACCTTCGGCAGCACCGCCGCCCGCGCCAGAGCCAGGCCGGCGGTGAACAGCGCGGCGATCTCCGCCTTCGCCGCCGAGCCGATCCGCTGGTCGCGCATCACCATGCGCGACCAGAACGCCACCTCGTCGGCGAGCAGGGCGACGTCGAGCGAGCGCTGCCCGGGCGCGATCGCCGGCGTCGTCACGACGCCTCGTCGCTCGCCGGCGGCAGGTTCACGAACCAGTCGTGGTCGTGGACCAGGGCGAACGCGACGATCGGCAGGCCGGACTCGTCGGGGATCGGCGTCGCCGCCGCGATAAGCCTGGTGCCGTGGCGCGAGGCACCCAACGCATCGCACAGGTGCTCGCGCAGGATCTCGGCGAGCTGCGCGCCGGTCAGCTGGCCGCGCCAGGTCGTGTGATGGGTACGCTCGGTCTCGATCGTCACGCCCGCTCCTCCCTGGTCAGCGTGCGCGAGCGGAAGTAGTGCTCGCTGCCCGGCTTGGCGTAGCGCCTCACCAGCTCGGGATGCTCGGCGCGCAGCCCGGCGAGGTCGATCAGCCCGTCGTTGCTGTGACGCCTGACGGCGGACAGCTTGCCCTTCGCCTCGGTGATGCCGCGGCGCTGCAGCTCGGCCTCGATCTGCTCGATCCTCTCTGCCGCGCGCTTCTTGGCGAAGCTCTGTCCGCGGTGCTCGTCGGCGAGCTCGCCGTCGCTCATCGTGAGCAGAGGTGCGGCAGGGCCGCTGCGCGGCACTTGGGCGCCGTCGGTCGTCTCGCGCGGGGCGACGTCGCGGATTCGTGTCATCTCGGCACCTCGTCTCAGGGGCTTCTGCCCTGCAGCGTTGCAGCGAGGCGCCACAGGCGATCGTGCAGGGCCCTGCGGACGGGGCCGGGCGGCGTGGCGTCTCGTCGATCGAGCGCGTCGTAGGCCGCGATCGTCATCGCCGAGCGGCGGCACAGGAACAGCGCCAGCTCGGGCGTGTAGTCCGAGATCGACGGCAGCAGGATGCGATCCGCCGGCGTCATCGCCGCACCAGGAAGCCCGCGAGCAGGTCGGGCATCAGCGCGGCAGCGTCACGGCCGGCAGCGTCGGCCCGCGCACCGCGCCGGCGCGGCCGAGGGCGTTCAGGGCGTCGGCGACATTCGCCCCGCGGTCGTAGGGGGCGGCGCGCGCGCCCGGGAAGGTGCGGCCCAGCGTGCGCCAGGCCGGCTCCTCGAAGCGCGTCGGAATGGACTTCATGCCTCGCTCCTCGTCCAGGTCCTGAGGCAGGCCGAGCAGCGCACCCGCTCGACCGCGGCGCCGCGCTGCGTGCCGATCGCGACCGTCACGCCGACCGGCGGGTTCGGCTCGTGCTGCCGCGGGCAGATGCAGGGCACGCGGCGGGCGGCGAGCCTCGCCTCGGTGGGATCGAGGCGGGCGTCGGACATCAGCGGCAGCGACCTTCCGCGACGCACCAGCGCATCCGCAGCCCGGCGATCGGCGCGCCGTTCCAGCTCGGCCGATCGCGGCGGATCAGATCGAGGTCATCCTCGGTGGGGGCGTGCACCGCCGGCGCCGTCGCTGCAGCCGGCGACGTCGGCGGTGCGGCTGCCATCCCGGGTCGCGATGGCGCCCGCGCGTGCAGCGCCATCAGGCACCAGGCGAGCGTCGCCATGGCGATCAGCGACATCGTCCGCATCGACCGCCACCATGTCAGGAAGAGGGGTGCGGCCGCCGCGGCAGTCCATCCGTGCCGGCGGCGGCCTAGACCGATCGGGGATCGGGATTCGTGAAGCTCAGGCTCGCCGGCGCCGCACGGCGGCCGACCTGGATTCGACCTCGACGCGGCGGCCGCCGATCACGCGGGGGCCGGAGCGGAAGGTGCCGACATCGACGCGCCGAGGCTGGGTGCGCAGCGCGCGGGCGTGGCCGCGCATCTCGTCGACCAGGGTCAGCTTGTCGTCGGAATGTCCGTGGGGCGTGCGGCTGGAGGGGCCTCGCATCTGCTCGACGCGGAGGGCGTAGCCCTCGATCAGCTCGGCGACCTGCAGCGGGGTCATGCGCGACGATCGCTCATGCCGGCCCCCAGAACCACTGTGCCCAGAGACAAATTCGCCCGGGCGACCTTTCGGCCCCGGGCGCAACTTCTGAACACTGGCGATAATCCACATTTCGCCGGACCGGTCAAGTCGCCCCCGCGCGAATGTCCGGTGTCGCCCACGCCCGAGCGCCGCGCCTGAACCTTCGGACCGCCCACGGTTTGATGAGAACGTAACAGGAACATCGCCCCATGGTCACTCGCAAGCGTCCCGAACTGCCGTGGCGGCCGGCTCCTGTCGTCGCCGAGCTGCGCAAGGCTCGCGACGCGATGGTCGCGGCCAACGGAGAGATGCGTGCCTTCGGGCCCGGCTACTTGGCTGCGGCTGCGGTGATGAAGGCGGTCGACGCCTTCGCCGAGCTGCTCACCGGCGACGCGAGCTACTTCCACTGCGGCATGAACAGCACGCCCAACCCATCGCGCCCGTCGGGCGGCGGCAACGGCGCGTTGGGCAACAGCGACGCGAAGCGGGAGCGCGAGGCGGGGCGGGAGCCCTGGGCCTGGCTCGACGGCGACGGCACCCTGGCCACCGGTTACGATCGATGGCTGCGGGAGAAGCTGCGGCGCTGACGCGCGGTCACCGTCCCCGCGGCGGCGCGGCGCGACGGGAGCGCGCCAGCGCCTGGCCGAGCCGCTGCTCGCACACGCGCTGCAACGTCTCCTCGGCCTGGCGGGGATGCTCGGGCTCGAGTGCGCCGGCCCTAAGGTCGGCGAGATCGCCCTCGAGCCGCGCCAGCGTGGCGCCGCCGATCACGCTGCTGTCCTGCCGCTCGGCCGAGGCCGCGGCCGCCGCGGCGTGCTTGTCGTCGGGAATGGGCTGCGCGGCGCCGCGGAACATCCAGGCCTCGGTCAGCTCCTCCAGCGCGTCGCGGTAGCGCGACGCGACGTAGCGCTGGCCGCGCTCGCCGCTCTTGCCCTGCAGCGCCGCGCAATCGGCGAAGCTCATCCGTTCGCCGAGCACCCTGCGCAGCAGGCGCGTGTCGAGCTCGCCGAGGCGGTTGCGGATGCGGTCCATCAGATCGCCGACGGTGGCGGCGTCCTGCAGCTTGCGCACCATCTTGATCTCGTTGGCGAGCGCCGGATCGATGCGCGAGGCGCCGCACCAGGTCGACCCGCCGACGCGGCCCATCCGCTCGAACACCGCCTCGACGATGCGGCCGGTGCGATACGCGCCCTCGCTGATCAGATGGCGCGAGCGCTCGTCCTCCAGCACGTCGACGCGGCGGTTGACCGCCACCTTGATCAGCCGCCGGCCGTCGCCCATCGGGTCCTCGACGCCGGCGACGGCGAGGCCGTCCTCCATCACCGCGAGCGCATCCTGCAGGCGGGTGGCGTCGGCTTCGAGATGGTCGCGGACAGTGGCATCGCTCTCGCGGCGGAGCAGGCCGCGCACGCGCTTCAGCTGCTTCTGCAGCGCCGCGCGGTTCTCGTCGCGCGGGCTCGTCGCCAGCTCGTTGCCGGGGGGCATCGGCGCGCGGCGGCCGTCGTAGCGCCCGACGGGGCGGTGTCCGTCCTCGCCGTCTTCCTGGATCGCCTGGCGGGTCGCAGGGGATCGCGGCAGCGT
>CALMRL010000050.1 GCA_937873345.1 uncultured Beijerinckiaceae bacterium
GCCCTGGGCCGGCGGGGCGGGTGAGCCGAAGCCCGTCGACGCGGTCGCGAGACCCGGACCGCCGCCCGCCCCCGGAACCGCGCCGCCATCGGCGATCACGCCGTTCGCGGGGCCGCGCAGCGCGACGATGCGTCGGACTGCCGACGCCACCGCGCCCTCGTCCATGCCGATGCCGGCGAGCATCCCGGCGATGAGCTTCGGGCTGCCGGCATTGAGATCCACCTTGCCGGCCTCGTCGGTGACCTGCGCCGTAACGGTGCCGTCGGTCAGGCGGAGGCGTCGCCCGTCGACCATCTCGGGCCCGATGCCGAGCACGGCAAGCTGGTAGGCGGCGACCTCGACGCCGCTCGTCAGGAGGCCGGCCGAGCCGACGCCGGCGTCGGCGACCCGCGCCGTGCCGCGCGCCGAGCGGATCACCAGCGAGCCGGCCGCGACCAGGCCGGCGAGGAGCACGGCCACGGCGAGCACCGTGACGAGGATGTAGCCTGCGCCGCGATCCCGGCGGCTCATCGCGCCGCACCGGCGAACGGTAGGGCGGCAGGCTTGTCGTCCTGAGGTCCCACGCCCTTGTCTGCGCGTCCGCAGAACTCGTTGTTGTTGGCGGTGCTGCTCCGCTCGCCGAGATGGAAGGGCTGCGTCGTACCCACGCCGGTCGGCGTCCCTACGTCGGTCGTCGACGCCTGCCCCGGACGCGAGCCTTGCCCCGGCAGGGCCTCGCCCTCCCGCGATGCCTCGTTGGCGGTGTTGCGGCTGCGGTCGGCGCAACCGATGTCGCCGTCGGAGCGGATCGCGACGCGGGCGGACACGATGGAATGGGCCGAGGCGGCGTCGACGGCCTCAATCACCACGGCCGCCGGGAGGGTCGGACCCGACGGCCACGCGTCGACGCTTCGGGGCGCGGGCGCGTCCGGCGTCGCCTCCGCGAGGTAGCGGAAGCGCAATCGTGCCCGCCCGGTCGGCACGACGGACGGTGGGCCGAAGCGAAGCTCGCCCCAACCGCCGGCCTCGGTGGGAAGAAGCGACTCCGAGCGCTCCAACGCCTGGGTGCGCCCTTTCTTCTGGACCTCGCGCAGCGACACGACGCGCAGCGCGCGGGCGCCGTCCGGCCGCGACGCCTCCTGGACGAAGTACAGGCTGTTCGGTCCGCCGCGGAAGACGAAGGATTGCGGCTCCTCGCCGTTCCATCGCGCGCGCTTCAGGCCGGCGAGGTCGCGCCGCAGCGCGGCGAGCGTGCGTCCGAGATCGTCCGCGGCGCCGACGATGGCGACGCTGCGGTCGGTGGAGCGCAGGAGCACGGCCGCGGCGGACACGAGGCCGACCAGCACCAGCGCGCTCAAGGCGAAGGTGATCATCGTCTCCGCCAGCAGGAAGCCGGCGCGGCTCGCTGAGCGCGGACGCGTCATCGCGCCTCCGCATCGGGCTTGGGCCTGACGAGGTGCAGGGCTTCGGTCTCGAGCGGGCGTCCCGCGGTCGCGACCTGCAGGACGAGGCGCTGCATCCTCCAGACCGGCCTGTCCGATTTGCCGGCCTCGTGCGCCGGCTTGCGACCCTTCGGCAGCTGGTCCGCGAGGTCGATGGGACTGGCAACCAAGGTCCAGTGCCGTCCGTCGCGCTCGCCGGCGTAGCGGCCATCGGCCAGGTCGCGGCGCGAGCGGAACTCGGCGAGAAGGGACAGGGCGACGGTCTCCTCCTCTTCGCGGGTGCTGAAGCCGAAGGCGCCGGCGCGGGTCTGCACGGTGCTGCGATAGAGCACGCTCAGGACCATGGCCATCACGACGAAGGCGACCAGGACCTCGACGAGCGTGAAACCGGAGCGATCGGCGCCGCGGCGCGCGCCGACCCCCATCTGGCGATCAGCGGGGCGACACATCGATCGCCCCGGAGTCCGGACTGACCGCGATCGCGAAG
>CALMRL010000051.1 GCA_937873345.1 uncultured Beijerinckiaceae bacterium
CACCCATCCCCTGCAGGTTGGTGACGGCGCGAAGCGAGCGCCCGATCAGGCGCTGGATCTCCTGGGTGCGGCCCGACGGCGGTACCCGCACGGCCTCGATCACCGGAGCCTTCATCGCCCTGCACGACTGCTTCGACTGGATGCGCGGGCGATCCATCCTCAAGGACAACCCGCTGCGCGACCATGTCGCTGCCGTATCCTGCGGCATTTATGGCGGCGAGGCCGTCCTCGACCTCGACTACGCCGAGGATTCGGAAGCGCAGACCGACGCCAACTTCGTGATCGGCGGCTCCGGTGCGCTGGTCGAGGTGCAGGCCTCGGCCGAGGGCGCGGTGTTCTCCGAGGCCGAACTGGCGAGCATGATGGCGCTCGCTAAGCAGGGCATCGCCGAGCTAGTGGCGCTGCAGAAGCAGGCGCTGGCCTGAGGGATGGCGGAGCGCCTCGCCGGCCGGCTCGTCATCGCCACCCACAACGTCGGCAAGCTGCGCGAGATGCGCGAGCTGTTGGCGCCCTACGGGCTGGAAGCCGTTTCGGCCGGCGAGCTGGGATTGCCCGAGCCCGAGGAGACCGGCACGACCTTCGCCGCCAATGCGGCGATCAAGGCCGAGGCGGCGAGTGTGGCGACGGGCCTGCCGGCCTTCGCCGACGACACCGGCCTGTGCATCGACGGCCTCGGCGGCGAGCCGGGCATCTTCTCCGCGCGCTGGGCCAAGGCGGCAGGCTCCTTCGCGCAGGCGCTCGACGAGGTCCACCGGCAACTCGTCGCCCGCGGTGCCGAACGGCCGTGGCGGGCGCATTTCGTCTCGGTGCTGGCGCTGGCGCGTCCAGGCGAGTCCACCGCGACAGTCGAGCGGCGCTGCGACGGCGAGCTGGTGTTCCCGCCGCGCGGCACGATCGGCTTCGGCTACGACCCGATCTTCCGCCCCGACGGGCACGAACGAACCTTCGGCGAGATGGCGTCGGCGGAGAAGCACGGCATTCCCGCCGACGGCTCGCGCGCCCTGTCGCACCGGGCGCGCGCCTTCCAAGAGTTTGCGAAGCGTTTCCTCGCGTAGTGCGACGCCGCCTCCGGCCGGCCTGCTACTTGCCGGCGCCGCCTGTGTTGGCGTCGGTGGGGCCATTGGTGCCGCCCGCCGCCTTGTCGCCCACGGTGCCGGCCTTCTGCATCGGCTCGCTCTTCATGCCCTTGGCGGTCTTCTTCTTTTTCATCATCGCATGATGGCCGCTCGCCGCCGCGGCGCCGGTCGCCAGAGTGACGGGCGAGACGGCGAGGGCGACACCGATCGTCGCGATCAGCATGGCGTTCTTCATGATGTCCTCCAAGATTATCGAGCATGACCGGCGAGCCGATCGGCCGGGCGTGAATCAAGGACGGAGGCGCCCGCGGGTTCCAACCCTCCGCCCAACGGGGAGAGGGACCCGCCGCATGGTCGCCCGGCCGCGATGCTTTTGCCGAAATGGCCGTTTTGCGCTTTATGTCGATGCCATGCTGAAGGCCCGCGTCATCCCCTGCCTCGACGTCAAGGACGGCCGCGTCGTCAAGGGCGTCAACTTCGTCGACCTGCGCGATGCCGGCGATCCCGTCGAGGCGGCGGTGGCTTACGACGCCGCCGGCGCCGACGAACTGTGCTTCCTCGACATCACCGCGAGCCACGAGGACCGCGGCATCCTGCTCGACGTGGTGCGACGCACGGCGGAGGCCTGCTTCATGCCGCTCACCGTCGGCGGCGGCGTGCGCACGGAGGCCGACATCCGCGCACTGCTGCTCGCGGGTGCCGACAAGGTGTCGATCATGACGGCCGCCGTGCACGATCGGGACTTCGTGCGCCGCGCCGCGGAGAAGTTCGGCAATCAGTGCATCGTCGTCGCCGTCGACGCCAAGGAGGTGTCGCCGGGACGGTGGGAGGTGTTCACGCATGGCGGCCGCAGGCCGACCGGGTTGGAAGCGGTCGCCTACGCCCGCGAGGTGGTGGCGCTCGGCGCCGGCGAGGTCCTGCTCACCTCGATGGACCGCGACGGCACCAAGTCCGGCTTCGACCTCGCGTTGACGAAGGCCGTATCGGAGGCCGTCGCCGTGCCGGTGATCGCCTCGGGCGGCGTCGGCACGCTCGACCACCTCGTCGCCGGCATCCGCGAGGGTGGCGCCGCGGCGGTGCTCGCCGCCTCGATCTTCCACTTCGGCATCCACACGGTCGGCGAGGCCAAGCACGCCATGGCCGACGCCGGCATCGCCGTGCGCCTCGACGGCGTGGAAAACCTCGGCAGCCATCGCAGCCCGGTGGTCGCCGAGGCGGCGGCGGAGGGCCTCCTGTGAGCAGTTTCACCCTCGACGAACTCGCCGCGACCATCCGCACCCGCTCGGCCGGCGACGCGGCGGCGTCCTACACCAAGGCGCTCCTCGACAAGGGGCTGACGGGGACGGCGCGCAAGTTCGGCGAGGAAGCTCTCGAACTCGTGATCGCCTCAGTCGAAGGCGAGCCGGCCGCGATCACCAGCGAGGCGGCCGATGCGCTCTATCATCTCCTCGTCGTTCTGGAGAGCGCCGGCGTGCCGCTCGCCGCCGTAATGGCTGAGCTGGAGCGCCGCACCGTGCAATCGGGCCACGCGGAGAAGGCGTCGCGTCCGGCGTGAGCGGTCCGGCCCGCGACGGGGCTGATTTCGCAATTGCTTTCGAATGCCCCCGGGCGGAAGTTGCTGCATGACGCGGCGACGGCGCCGCGGGAGAGGCTGCCGCATGCTCCCAGGGGATCACACCGTCGGCGTGCGGTGCCGCCCAAATGGTTCGGGCCGCCCTTGATGGACGAGCGCCCCCGCGTGGTCTCGCCCTACCATCGTTTCTCCCGGGCGCAGTGGGCGGCGCTGCGCGCCGACACGCCGCTGACGCTCGGCCTCGACGACCTCGCCCGGCTGCAGTCCATCAACGAGCCGATCACGCTCGAGGACGTGATCGCGATCTACCTGCCGCTGTCGCGCCTGCTCGCCCTCTACGTCGCGGCGGCGCAGGGACTGTTCAAGGCGACGCAGCGCTTCCTCGGCGCGGACGCCGGCAAGGTGCCCTACATCATCGGCGTGGCCGGTTCGGTCGCCGCCGGCAAATCGACTTTCTGCCGCATCATGCGGGCGCTGCTCGCGCGCTGGCCGAACACGCCGCGGGTCGAGCTCGTCACCACCGATGGATTCCTGCTTCCCAACGCGGTGCTCGAGGCCGAGGGACTGATGGGACGCAAGGGATTTCCCGAGTCCTACGACGGCGCGGCGCTGCTGCGCTTCATCTCCGACGTCAAGGCGGGACGTCGCGCCGTGGAGGCGCCGGTGTACTCCCACCTCACCTACGACATCGTGGCCGACGAGCGGGTCAGCATCGACCGGCCGGACATCCTGATCGTGGAAGGCTTGAACGTGCTGCAGCAGGCCCGGCGATCCCGGGAGGCCGCACGCGAGGGCGGCGACGGGCGCGTGGCCGAGGGGCGGGTGGCATCTTCGATCTCGGACTTCTTCGACTTCTCGATCTACCTTCATGCCGACGACGACGACCTTGAGCGCTGGTACGTCGAGCGCTTCCTTCGCCTGCGCGAAACCTCGTTCCGCGATCCCCGCTCGTACTTCCGCAAGTATGCCGACCTCGACGGCGCCGCGGCCGAGGTCCGGGCCCGGGAGATCTGGCGCGACATCAACTACGCCAATCTCGTGGAGAATGTCGCGCCGACGCGGGCCCGCGCGAACCTGATCTTGACCAAGGGCGAGAGTCATCGAATTGAGGGGGTCGAGTTGCGCAAGCTCTGATCCTCGCGCCTTAGACTCAGGGACAAAACCGCCTGGCTTGTTTTCGGTAGATGAGGGCGCAGGCGGGGTGGCGAGGGCGAGGTGTAGGCCGACGCGCCGCTCGTAGCGTAGGGCGAGGCGGCCGAAGCGGGCGAGCCAGGCCCGGATGCACTCGACGACCCGGCGGTAGCGGGTGATCCGCCGGTTGCTCTCGGCGCCACGCCGGGCGATGCGGGGCCTGATGCTACGGGCTCGGCACGCGTTGCGGCAGCGGTACTGGTCGTCGGCCAACCTTTGCTGAACTTGGTCGGCGTGCAGCTTGTCCGCTCTGCACCGGGGCGTCCGCGCCGCCCCGTGCGTATGCCCGGCACCGCATCGAGCGTCGCTGCCAACCGGGTCGGAAGCCGGCGCAATCGCTGGCGAGATCCGATTGCAGATCGTGGTGTCGCGACCGCGCCTTGCCCGACGCGCCCCGGCCGGCGGCGGTCGACTTCTCCTTCTTCGGCAGCTCGCGCGGACTCACGGCGGAGCCGATCGCGGCATCGAGCTCGCCAGCCTGCACCGCCTCGCGCAGGATCTTAAGCTGACCCGGCAGGTCCCCATCGTCCCGACGTCGATCGCCCGCGTGCCCCGCGCGATCTCCAGCAACCGGGCGCCGTGGCGCAGCCCGAGGTAGATGCGGCCGGCTTCGTCGCGCACCATCAGCGCCGCAGCCGCACTGGCAACTTGCGCAGGTCCTTGCCGCCCGTCCGTTCTTCACCCAGCGCTGGCGGGCGCGGCTGAGCGTGGTGCCGGTGCCGTAGGCGGGCGCGGCCGACCGGCGTGCGATCCTGAGTGGGAGTGGCGATGGCGAGCCTGAGTTGGCTGAAAACGGTCATGGCGGTGTCCCGGAGCGTGAGGGACACCGCGATCGTACGCTGCAATGCTCGATTATTCAATCTGAACAACGAGTTAGGTAGAGAAGCGCATCTGAGGAGGACCGAAGCGGTAGATAGCTTCTGTTCTACATGCTGCCGAAGGCGCCGCTCTCCTGCGACTTGTTCTTAGACGGATACCAGGGGGACGGAAGCTAAGTACCTCCGTGGCGCAGCAACTTGAAAAACTGATGAAATGAAAAAGTTAGACGGTACCATCACCTCGGCTCGAACGGGGAACCTCTAAATTCACAATCTAAGGATTCGATCGTCCCGCTACATCCCGTAGTATCCCGGATGTACCATAAGTCTCTCATATTGCTGATAAATAATGGATGGCGTTATCCCGCGCGATCTTCTACGACCCCGCTAGAGCCGTTGCCGATCAGCCTGAATTGGCGGGGTGACATAGCGGATAGTTTTAT
>CALMRL010000052.1 GCA_937873345.1 uncultured Beijerinckiaceae bacterium
GCGGATGCCCCGCGAGCCGCACGTGCCTTTTCCGCCAGCGACATCGCCGACCTGCTGAAGCACAACGGCGCCCGCGACGCCAAGCCGGCGGGGCCGCGCACGGAGGCCGCACGCGCCGAGAGCGGCCGGATCGAGAGCAAGGTCGATGCGCTGCGCCCGCTCGACGTGCCGGTCGGGCAGCTCGCGCCGGCTGCCGTCGTCTCGACCGCAATGGCCGGCAACGCACTGCCGACGCCTGAAGGTCGAGATCCTGCTCGATCGGGCGCACGCCCCGCCGGGCGTGATCGACGGTCGCTTCGGCTCGAACTTCACCAAGGCGATCGCGACCTTTGAGACGCTGCGCAGCCTCCCCGTCGACGGCAAGCTGACGCGCGCGGTGTGGGACGAGCTCGGCGGCGACGCCGCGGCACCGGTGCTCGGCACCTACGAGATCAAGCCCGCCGACGTGGTCGGGCCCTTCTACCCCGACCTGTCGCCGGACTACTCCGAGCAGGCGAGGATGCCGGACCTGGGGTATCGCTCCGCCGAGGAGATGTTCGGCGAGCGCTTCCACATGGACCGCAAGTTCCTGCGAGCGCTCAACCCAAGTGTCGACATGGGCGTCGCCGGCAACCGCATCGTCGTCGCCGAGGTGGCGACGCTGCCGCTCGCCGCCCGCATCGGCCGCATCGACGTCGACAAGGGCCGCGGCGAGGTGCTGGCCTACGACGCGGGAGGCGAGCTGGTGACCGGATATCCCGCCACGATCGGCTCGGACGAACTGCCCTCGCCGTCGGGCACATGGATGGTGCGCGGCGTCGCGCCCCACCCGACCTACACCTACGACCCGAAGAAGAACTTCCAGCAGGGCACGCTCACCCAGAAGCTGATCCTGCCGCCGGGACCAAACAATCCCGTCGGCGCCGCCTTCATCGCGCTGACCAAGCCGACCTACGGCATCCACGGCACGCCCGATCCCTCGAAGATCGACAAGACGCGCTCGCACGGCTGCGTGCGGCTGACGAACTGGAACGCCGTCGAGCTGGCGGGGCTGGTGCAGGTCGGCGCCACGGTGAACTTCATCGAGAAGCCGGGCGCGCCGGTGGAGCCGCGCGAGCCGGACATCGCCTCGCTGATCGCCGGCGGATCGTCGGTGCGCTGACCCGCCTTAGTCTTCCCCCGCGATCACTCCCGGTCAGAACGTCTCCGTGACGAGATAGAAGTGGCCATCGAGCCGTCGCACGCCGATCCCAAAGGCGGGATCAAGCAGGGGTGGAGACGACGGGCCGACCGATCGCGCACGCGATCGCCAAGTATCGGACCAGGCCTCCCGCGGTCGGGCGATCTCTCCGCTCTCGTCATAGACCATGAAGTAGAGGACGTTGACCACAGCAACGCCGCCCGTCTCCCCGACTTGCCACGCCGCAAGACGCAAACCTGCTTCGTCTGGGCGGTGCGCTATGTCCGCCATGTACCTCGCTCTGTTCCGCTCCAGCCGGAAGCGGTCGTAAGGGGACGCCGCGGTCAGGGTGTGGAAGGCGAGTGCGGGGATCGGCAGCGCAACCAGAACCGAGGCAACCTTCCGCCAGCGACGCCGCGTGAGATTGGCGATCAAGGCAGCCAGCAGAAACAGGCTAGCGAGACCCGCCGGTAGCAGCATCAAGGGGACGAGAAGCAGCCAGAGATTGAAGTCCCTGTCCAATTCGTCACCGGATGCGACCCAGATGGCAGCGACGATCGCAACGAGCGCGTAGACGAGGCTGAAACGATCCCTTTGCGTGGGGGCGGTCTTGGACATGGGGCGGTGGGAGGTTTCGGGAAAAGCTACAAGGCCGCCGCTCGCCGCGTTCCGCGACTAGGCTCATCTCCCTGAGGTCGCCTCGCGATCCCTCGCCATGGGCCGCGGTAGGACCGAGCCGCGGCGTCAGTACAGACCCGACCCCACCACCTGCTCGGCATCGGCGCCGCCGCTGGGCGCAGCGCGCGGGCCAGGGTCGCCGCTGTAGCCTTCCGGCGGTGCGGTGCCCGGCTTGAAGGCTTCGAGGATCGAGCCCGAGCCCGACGAGCGCTGGCCGGAGCGGGCGTCGACCGGGATCAGCTTGATGCCGGGCGGTACGCGGAAGGGGATGTCGGGCTTGTTCTTCAGGGCCATCGCCATGAAGTCGCGGAAGATCGGCGCGGTGTAGAGAGCAGCCTGCGCGGAGTCGCCGAGCGAGCGGGGGCGGTCGTAGCCCATGAACACGCCGACCGCGAGATCGGGCGAGTAGCCGACGAACCACAGATCCTTGGCGTCGTTGGTCGTGCCGGTCTTGCCGGCGAGGTGCTTGCCGACGGAACGGATCACCTGCCCCGTGCCGCGCTGGATCACGCCCTCCATGATCGAGGTGATCTGATAGGCGGTGAGAGGGTCGAGCACCTGCTCGCGCTTGTCGACCAGCGTCGGCTCCGGCTCGTCGCTGACGAACTTCGGCTCGTTACAGTTCTGGCAGCTGCGCTCGTCGTGCCGGTAGATGGTATGACCCCAGCGGTCCTGGATGCGGTCGATCAGCGTCGACTTGATCTTGCGGCCGCCGTTGGCGAGCATCGAGTAGGCGGTGGTCATCTTCATCAGCGTCGTCTCGCCGGCGCCGAGCGAGAAGCTGAGGTAGGGCGGCAGGTCGTCGTAGATGCCGAAGCGCTTGGCGTATTCCGCGATGAGCGGCATGCCGACGTCGCGAGCGAGGCGCACCGTCATCTGGTTGATCGAGTGCTCGACGCCGTAGCGCAGCGTGTGCGGCCCGCCCGACTTGCCTTCGAAGTTCTGCGGCGACCACACTCCCAGGCCCGGCCCCTGGTCGATCGAGATCGGCTCGTCGAGCACGATGGACGAGGGGGTGTAGCCGTTATCGAGCGCGGTCGCGTAGACGATCGGCTTGAACGACGAGCCGGGCTGGCGCATCGCCTGCGTCGCGCGGTTGAAGTTCGACTGGTCGAAGGAGAAGCCGCCCACCATCGCGAAGACCCGGCCGGTGTAGGGATCCATCGCGACGATGCCGCCGCCGACCTCGGGGATCTGGCGCAGGCGCACCTGGTCGGGCTTGCCGTCGATCGGCTCGGCGTAGACGACGTCGCCGACCGTCAGGCCGTTGCGCCCGGTGCCTTTCGTCCAGTGCAGGCCGGCCTGCACCATCGTCGCCATCTCGCGGTCGCGGTTGACGCGACCGTCGGGGTCGCGGCGCGGCTGCAGGCCGACCTGGGCATCGTTGCCGTTCATGTCCAGCACCACGGCGAGGCGCCAGGGCTTGACGTCGCCGAGCGCGGGGACGTCGGCCAGCGGCGGACCCCAATCGCCGCCGATGTCGATGTGGCGCATCGGTCCGCGGAAGCCGTGCGCCTCGTCGTAGCGGACCAATCCGTCGACCAGCGCCTTGCGGGCCAGCGCCTGCATCTTCGGATCCAGCGTGGTTCGGACCGACAGGCCGCCCTCGTAGAGCTTCTTCTCGCCGAACTTGTCGCCCAGCTCGCGGCGCACCTCCTCGGCGAAAAAGCCGGAATAGTAGGTGTTGGGCGACAGCACGCGCGGGTTGACGTCGAGCGGCTGCTGCTTGGCATGATCGCCGTCGGCCTTCGACACGTAGCCGTTCTCGACCATGCGGTCGATGACGTAGTTGCGCCGGTCGAGCGCCTTCTCGCGATGGGTGAAGGGGTGGTAGTTGTTCGGCCCCTTCGGGAGCGCGGCGAGATAGGCGACCTCGGCCACGGTCAGCTCGTGCACCGACTTGCCGTAGTAGTTCAGCGCCGCGGCGGCGACGCCGTAGTTGCCCAGCCCGAGATAGATCTCGTTGAGATACAGCTCGAGGATCTTTTCCTTCGAGTAGGCCGATTCGATGCGGAAGGAGAGCAGCGCCTCCTTGATCTTGCGGTCGTAGGATCGCTCGTTGGTCAGGAGGAAGTTCTTGGCCACCTGCTGGGTGATGGTCGAGGCGCCCTGCATGTGGCCGCCTTCGACCTGCACCATCAGGGCCCGCACGATACCCTCGGGGTCGACGCCAGCGTGGGTATAGAAGGTCTTGTCCTCGGCCGAGATGAAGGCTTCCTTCACCAGGGCGGGGATGGCCGAGGACGGCAGGTAGAGACGCCGCTCGTGCGAGTACTCCGCCAGCACGGTGCCGTCGCCGGCGTGCACGCGGGTCATCACCGGGGGCTCGTAGTTCTTCAGCTGGGTGTAGTCCGGCAGCTCCTGCTCGTACTTCCACACCACCGCCGCGGCGGCGAGGGCACCGACCACGAACACGATCGCGCCCGTCGCGAAGATCAGGCCGAGGAAGCGGGCAATCAGGCGCATGGCGTCTCCCACGCCGGTCGGGCAGTGGCCCGGCCATGGACCGCGTTGCGCTCCGTCGCTTGGCATCTCCGCCGGTGCCCGAGGTGAGGGACGGCGACCCCTGCCCTATCCCGCGACACTGTAGCGATCTTGTGGCAGGCCCGCGCCTGCGCGGGCACGCCTCACGGGCAAGTCCCGGGAAATCCTTCCGCGCGGCCTATTTCGGCTCGACGAGCCCGGCGCTGAGCTGCGGCGGCGGTACAGCGTGCTGTCCGGCGAAATAGGCTTCCACCGCCTCGGCCATCCGGCCCGTCGCCTTGTCGCGCCATTCCTCGGACTGGAACGCCGCCGCATCCGTCGTGCTCGACAGGTAGCCGAGCTCGACGAGCACGGAGGGCACGTCGGGCGCCTTGAGCACGACGAAGCCGGCCGAGCGCTGCGGGTTCCTGTTCAGCCGTCCCACAACCTTCCAGTAGTTCACCAGGGTGCGGGCGAAGACGTGGCTGTAGGCCCGCGTCTCCTGCCGCGTGAGATCGAAGAGGATGTCGTGGACGTCGCCCGTGTCGGCCTGGCCGGCGACGCCGGCGGCGGCATCGGCCGCGTTCTCCTTGGCGGCGACGGTGGCGGCGTAGGTGTCGGAAGCCCTGTCGGAGACGGTGTAGACAGTGGCGCCACTGACGTCCGACGCATCACGGCTTGCGTCGGGCAGGGTATCGGCATGTACCGAGATCATCAGCGCCGCCCCGGCGCGGCGCGCGATGCCGACCCGTTCGCTCAGCGGGATGAAGACGTCGGCCGATCGGGTCAGCACGATGGAATAGCGGCCGCTCGCCTCCAGACGCGCCGCCAGGGAGCGTGCGAAGGCCAGCGTCAGCTCCTTCTCGACGATGCCGTTGCGCTCGGCGCCGTTGTCGGGGCCGCCGTGGCCGGGATCGATCACGATCACCGGCCGCGCCGCGACCCGGCCGATAGCCGGTGCCTCCCGCGGGGCGACCGGCGCAGCGACGAGGGTCGCGGCGGCTTGCGATCCGTGCGTCGCCGTTTCGAAGCCCGTCCTGTCGGTTCTGGCGAGCCGGAGCGTCAGCACGGGAATTTCC
>CALMRL010000053.1:0-12782 GCA_937873345.1 uncultured Beijerinckiaceae bacterium
CAATCACCTCGAGGGCGAACGGTCTGCGGACGGGCGCGTCCCGCTCGACGGCGATTCGCTTGAGGGCGTGGGCGCGCACCAGCGCCAGCAGCCTCTTGATCTCGCCGTGGATCGCGTCGAGGCGTTCGAAGGCCCCGTCGTCGCGGGCGAGGTCGTGCTGCGCCAGGGCGAGGCCCGGCAGCACCACGCGGTCGCAGTACTCGGCGAAGGAGGCGGCGGCGATGCGCCGGCGCGCGTCGGGCAGCAGCGCCAGGACGCGGCCCTCCAGCGCGCGCTGGTAGAAGGTCTCGGGCGGGTCGAGCGGCGGCCCGTCGCCGAGGATCACGTCGAGGAAGCCGAGCGCCGCGACGTGGCGGCCGAGCACCACCAGGCAGACGGTGAGCGGCGTCGCCAGGATCAGGCCGATCGGCCCCCACAGCAGCGCCCAGAAGGCGGTGGCGACGATGACCGCGATCGGCGACAGGCCGGTGTTGTGGCCGTAGGTCAGCGGCTCGACGACCTGACCCATCACCGTCTCGGCGGCGACGAACAGCGTGAGCACGGCCACGGCGAGCCCCCAGCCCGGCGTGACGGCGACGGCGAGTAGCAGCGGCGGCACGGCGGCGACGGCCACGCCGACGAAGGGCACGAAGCGCATCACCCCGGCGAGGAGGCCCCAGAGCAGCGGGCTCGGCAGGCCGGCGATGCCCAGCGCGACGCCGATCGCCGCGCCGAACGAGGCGTTGAGCGCCAGTTGGTACAGGAAGAAGCGCGACAACCGCGAGGCCGCATCGTTCATCGCCAGGATGGTGCGGTGCAGGTCGCGCCGGCCGACGAGCCGCACCAGCCGATCGCGCAGGTCCTCGTGGCTGAGGAGGATGAAGAAGGCGAAGATCAGGGTGACGCCGAGCGTGCCCAGCGGCCCGTGGATCGGCAGCGCCACCTTTCGCGCCAGGGTGAGCCCCGAGACGCCGTCGGGCAGGGCGAGGCCGCCGTTGCCCGCCTGCGGCTTGCCATTCCCGCCTGCGGCCTCCCCGCCTGCGCCGAGGCCCTTAGCCAGGTTCTCCACCGCGCCGGCGCGGGCGGCGAGGGCGCGCCACTTGGCGGCGACCACCGACTGGTAGTCCGGCAGGCTGGAGGCGAGCGAGGCGGCCTGCCGCCCGACGACCGTGCCGAGCCCGCCGAGCACGGCGAAGGACAGCAGCACGGCGACGAGCACCGCCAGGGGGCGCGGCAGCCGCAGCCGCTGCAGCAGGGCGCAGAGCGGCGCCAGCACGAAGGCCAGCATTGCCGCCAGCACCAGCGGCACCGCGAGGTCCTGCCCGTAGGACAGAGCGGCGACGACCACCGCGCCGCCGAGGAGGATCGGCAGCACGGGGCCGCGCCCTCCGGTGTCGAGGATCACGTCGTCGGGTTGCCCTGTACTCAACGCGCCGTCCCCGTCATCCGAGCCTGCCTTGGTCTTGAAGCCGCCGGGATTCTCGGCGATGGGCAAGGCGTGACCGGACGCCCATCTCAGGTTCTATCAGCTGCGGGTCCGATCAGGCGCGGGTTCTCCCAGGGTCGGGCATGACAAAGCTGCTCCTCGTCGAGGACCATGAAGAGCTCTGGGACTTCCTGTCGCGCCGCCTGCGCAAGCGCGGCTTCGAGGTGGTGCTGGCGTTCGACGGCGCGAAGGCGCTGGAGCAGGTGGCGGCGCAGGCCCCGGACCTCGTGCTGCTCGACATGGACCTGCCGGTGATGGACGGCTGGAGCGTGGCGCGGGCGCTGCGCGGCCGCGGCGATGCGACGCCGATCATCGCCCTCACCGCCCACGCGATGAGCGGCGACAAGGACAAGGCGATCGCCGCCGGCTGCGACGACTACCACGCCAAGCCCGTCGACTTCGCCAGGCTGCTCGCCCAGGTCGACGAGGTGCTGCTGCGCCGCGAGGACGGGTAGGGTCTGTCGGCATACATCCGTCCAGCGTCTTTCGCCGACGGGCATCGTCGAACATGGCGGGACGCGCCCGGAGTTGGTCGTGGCCCTCCTCGCGGAGAGGCTTCGCCGCAGGCTTTGTCCGTGCGGGACAACGCTTGGGTTTTTTGAAAAAGTCTGCGGCCGTGCCGCAAGTGATCGATTTTTGGGAAAGGTGAGGTGGCGACCTGCGACTGTCCAATCAGCGGATCGCATTCACCAGCCAGGTGGGCATAGCCGATCGGTATCCGGCAAACCATCTGAGGCGGGATTGATGGAGATGATGATGCCCACGTCCGAAGAGATCGCCAAGGCGTTCTACAAGACGCTGGTCAGCGGTGACTGGTTGGGGATGCGCGCGTTGCTCCACGACGACGCCACCTGGACGCTGCCAGGCGACAACGCGATCTCGGGCACGGCGGTCGGCGGTGATGCGGTAGTGAAGCGGGCGCAGTTGATCGCCAGCTACGGCTTGTCGTTCGAACTAGAGAACGTTCTGTTGAGCCGCGACAACATGGCATTGGGTCTTCACAACACGGGCGAGAGGAACGGCGTGCAACTGGACGAGAAGCTCGCTACGGTTTGCCGTCTGCGCGCTGACCGTATTGCCGAGATTGAGACCTTTTTGTCGGACGTGCCCGGCATGAATCTCTTCTTCACGCGAGCAGACTGACGGACGTGGTCCGTGCTGCCGTTCCCACAAACGAACCTGTGACAGGCAAACCGGCTTCCAGTCTGGCGCGGGTTTTTCAACAGCTTCGCTTGTCTTCCGAGCATGGCTCGCCGGCGTAACCGAGAAACGATCTCAGTAGTGGACCGACACCCGCAGGCCGAAGACCGCCGCGTTGCGGATGGGCTGGCCCGTGCTCGGATCGGCGACGCCGTGCGCGCCGGGATGGATCACGTACTGGAAGTCGGGTCGGATCGAGACGCCCTTTGCGGCGACCAGCTGATAGGTCAGCTCCACCACGGCCTGGAAGTCGCGGATCAGCGGCGTGCCGGCCGCGTAGTCCTGCCTCTGCACGGCGGGCGCGATGCGGCCGTAGGCGGCGGCCAGGCCGAAGGCGTCGTCGGGGCGCGCGTCGAACAGGCCCTTGAAGGCGATGCCCGCGTCCGCGTAGAGATCGATGAGGTTGCGGTCCCCCGAGGCGCTTGAGGCGCGCGCGAACACGGCGATGCCCCGGTCCGGCGTGCCGGGCACCCTGTAGATCGTCTGGTCGAGGGTGCCGTAGACGCCGTCGTCGCCGCGCACGGTTGGGCCGGCGGACGCCGTGGCCTGCCCGCCCCCGGCCGGCACGGCATTGTCGGGGAACAGCCCGAAGTGGTGGAAGTAGCCGACCTTCAGCGTGCCGGGCCTGCCCGCGCCCTCCCTCTCGCCGCCGTGGGCGAACTGCACCTCGCCGAGGAGGAGCGGCGGGTCGTCGAGGCGAAACAGCGTGCCGTTCAGGTCCCTCACCTGCGGGAGCGCGCTGTTGACGCCCGGGCGGAACGGGCCGGCGGGGTCGCCGTCGTAGACGGCGGCGAGGACCGTCAGCGACGCCGAAGGCGCGTATTTGACGCGCACGCCGGGCGTCGCCAGCGGGAAGGCCGGGCCGCCGCTCGGCAGGTCGTTGGCCAGGATGGCGGGGAAGCCGAAGGTCGAGTCGAGGAACAGGTTGGCGGTGTCGCTCTCGAAGAACTCGAAGTCGGCGGCAAGCTGGCCGACGCGCAGGGACAGCGCGCCATCGGCCAGCTGCTGTTCGAGATAGACCCGGTACAGCGTGACGGAGGGGAAGGCCTCGATGCCGCTGACGGTGAACAGGTCGCGCAGGTTGTTGCCGCTCAGCCCCCGCCCGTTCGTTTCGAAGAAGCTCGCGTGGATCGACGATCCCGCGAGACCGGCAAGCGTGCCGAGATCGATGCCGAGCGTGCCGCTCAGCCGCCCCTCGTAGCTCGCCCCACGCTTGACGCCGCCGGTGGGGTTGCCGAGCACCTCGGCGGCATAGGTGAAGGCATAGGTGATACCCCTGGACTTCAGGAAGGCGCGCAGGCCGCCGGGGTCGCCGAGGGCGCCGAAGTTTTCGGCGATGCTGGGCTTGTTGTCGGCCGTCATCGGCGCGGTCGAGTTGCTGGCGTTCTCCGCGCCGATCACGGTGCCTTGCCCGGCGCCGCCCGATGCGGTCTGCTCCTGAGGCGCGGCCTGCGCCGTGCCGGCAAGCAGCACCGCGACGGCGACGCAGCGTAGGGTGGTGAGCGATGCCGCCGGGCCATCGGGCACGCCCCGTTCCGCCTCGCGGAGGGCGAGCGACGGACGCGGTCCGGCGGGGCGCGTGGTCTGGGCAGGCTCGGTCATCGGCCGGCAGAGACCGGCAGGTTCACCGACCGGACCATCTCAGCTTCGCACGATGATGCATCGTCACATCCCGCCTGAGCGCCGCACCGGCCGAACTATCGGCCCCGCCGACGTACCAATGCATACCCCGGCCGTTTCTTTCGGCATAGGACACTGGAGCGGTTGCGATTCGGCAAATCGGGTTTCTCGTTCCCTCCCGCAAAGACGCATCCGAGGCTCGGCACCGGCTGCGGACATGCGGCAGCCCTCTCGCATGATGGACCATATCTCGTCGACGCGAGCCGGGCGGCAGACACCACCCGGACTCGCAGTCGAAGGCGGCCGCCGCAGCGGACAGGACGCCCCTCACGATTAGCGATAGGAAAGGCGTCCTGCGGAGAAGGCAGGCTGATCGCGAAAGACCGTGCGGACAGGCCGGAGACCCGGCCATCGCCGGCACGGTGTCCTGACCGTGCCGGCGATGGTGCTGCGAACCGACCTCAGCGAGCGCCGGCGCCAGCAACTCCGCCGGCGCCGCCGTGCGGAGCCCCCGACGTCGCCGCGCCCGAAGAGGCGGCACCCTCCGACGACGTCGCGGCGGCTGCGCCCGAGCGCCCCGATTCGGATGGCTCCGTCTTCTGGTTCGATCCCGAGGGGCCGACGCCGCCCGTCGCGCTCCCTCCGCCGCCCGCGTAGGCCGCGCCGCTCGTGAGCATGGCGGTCAGCATCAGCACCGTGACGTATTTCATTTGCGCTTACTCCCTGCGGGATTGACGATGATCGTTGCGGATACGGCTCTTTCGCCCCGTATCGATGCGTGAACCTCTACGATGCGAAGCCGTCGCTCGTCGGGCTGCATCAGAATGCAGCGACGATGCGTGACTGCGGGGCGAAGGGCCATGCGTCCGGCCGAGTCTTCCATGTCTGCGAACGAATGTTTGCGTCAAGGTCGGTCGGCATCGTCTTGAATGCAGCGAGCACTGGAAAGTTCTCTTCGTCGACGGGTCAGCGCAGCCACTCGCAACGAATGAGCCTCGGCGTTGGAAAGCCATGCTGTAGTTTCACCTGTCCTATAGGAAAGCTGTGTGGGTGTTGAGCAGCCTGTCCGGTCAGACGGTGCGGTGCGGCTAGTCTAGCCCTCGACCTTCATCCGCCCCTCCGTGCCCGACGTCCGAAGCCACGGCTTCCGCGGAGATACTGTCTCTCGAAACGGCGTCGCGCGGCAGAGATTTGCGCACAGTCGTGACGCCGCCTCGAATGTGGCCGACGCGACACACTCGTCCCGATGCATTGCCGACAGCGCGTTCACTCACACGATTCATATGGCGAGACGTCCCGCCGCTCAGCATTCTCATCGCCGATCGCGGCGAAAGATGGCTTGCCACTGTCCCGCGGCGGAGGACAATAGGCACATGGACAACCCACGCGGACAATCGGCGTCGGAAAGTCCCCGGTTCGCGACCGGCTCGAACAGGGCAGCTCGCCACCTGCCTGCAACGCATCTGTACAGGCCTGCTTTGGTGGACCTGCGAGTCTCTTCTCTTCGAGTTGCTTCGCAACGGCGTCGGATTGAAGCGTTCCTGTCTTCAAGCGCTTCGCTTCTGAAAGAAAACGTGATGCGCCCCACTTGCCTTGTTTCGACGGTCGCCGTCGCTCTGCTTTCCACGTCCGCCCTTGCGGCGGATCTTCCGGCGTCGCGCACGCAGCCGGCCTACGCGCCGCTTCCCGCCTTCACCTGGACCGGCCTCTATGCCGGCTTCCAGCTGGGCTACGAGTTCGGCAGGTCCGACGTGGTGTCGGTGAGCACGGCGGGCGCCGGCGCCCTCGACGCGGTGAACAGCAAGAAGAACGGCCTGATCGGGGGCGGCCACGTCGGCTACCTCTTCTCGACGCAGTCCCTGCCGGTGCTGGGCGGCCTTGCCGGCGCCAACGGCGCGTTCGGCATCGGCACGGCCGGCGTGGCCGGCATCGAGGCCGACATCGACGCCTCGAGCCCGCGCGCGAACAACTTCCTGCCGGGGGCCGGCGTCTCGGACAGCGTCAGGGAGGGCGTCCAGGGCTCGATCCGCGGCCGGCTCGGCGTGGCGTTCGACCGCGCGCTCTTCTACGCGACGGGCGGCGTGGCGTTCGGGGGGCTGGATTCCAGCGATATTGCTCCGGGCGTCGGGACCGACCAGTTCAGCCAGGTCAAGACGGGCTACACCGTCGGCGGCGGCGTCGAATACGCCTTCACCAACACCATCTCCGGCCGCGTGGAATACCGCTACACGGACTTCGGCTCCTTCACCAACAATCTCGCCAATTCGACCGGCGGCCTCGTGAACGTCACGCATCGCGAAACCAACAACCGTGTCCAGGCGGGCGTCAGCGTCAAGTTCGAGCCGTTCGCCGCCTCGACCCCCGTGGTCGCACGCTACTGACGCGATGGCGCCTTCGCCGCAGCTGTCGGTATTGACGAGTAGCCTGATGCAGCGGAGCGTCAGCGCTCTGTAACGTGGATGCCGAGAACGGCGAACGGCAAGTCGAAAGTCTTACCGAATCTTTGCTTCGAGCGCGCCTGCAGGATAAGAAGACACACCTGCACGACTCGAACAAATATCCCAATCGCTTCGAGCTTGTTCCGTTGCGTTACATCCGCGATGCCATCGCGTGAGGAAACGTGATGCGCCGGATGGGACTGCTTGATTTTGTTGCCGAATTGACACGGCAATTATGCATGCGCCCGGGAAGCACGATGTCATACGGGATTCATATGGCGGCATATCCCCAAGTAGGGATACCAATTGATTAACAGCAGCGTTGGTTGCTGACAGGTTTCCACCTAACCATCGTAAGTCGCGAGGTCATCAGGGATGCGTTCTCTGCTCGGTAGAACTACGTTCGCATGCCTTCTGTCGGCAAGCCCGGTCGCTCTATCGGCGGGCCCGGTCGCCGCGGCGGACATGGCGCCGGTGATGACGGGTCAGCCGCTGCCCATGTTCGATTTCGGCGGCGTGTTCACGCGCCTGTACCACAACTACGCCGACGAGTACGGCAAGGACGCGCCGGTCTCCGACCCCACCGCGCCGCCCGGCCGGCGCCCCGTCAGCCAGATGCCGGCGGCGCCGGAGACGTCGCCGCCCTACCCGTTCACCGACTGGCCGTTCGGCGGCGCCAGCACCATCGGCGCGACGATTCCGAACTCGGTCGACACGCCGCTGCAGTCGGCGCTCTTCCCGACCAGCACGAAGCCGGGCAAGTTCCTCGCCGACAACCACATCCAGGTTTACGGCTGGGTGGACGTGAGCGCCAACGTCAGCACCGCCAAGACCGGCTACGCCGGCAACAACCCCGCGGCCTACGACTACACGCCCGACATCGCCCAGCTTGACCAGGCCGTCCTCTACATCGAGCGCCTGCCCGACACGGTGCAGCAGGACCACGTCGACTGGGGCTTCCGCATCAGCGGCATCTACGGCGAGAACTATCGCTACACCACCGCGCTCGGGGTCTTCAGCAACCAGTACGTCATCCATAACCACTTCACCGGCTACGACATGCCGATGGTCTACGGCGAGATCTACCTGCCCTACATCGCCCAGGGCGCGGTGATCCGCTTCGGGCGCTACATCTCGATCCCCGACATCGAGGCGCAGCTCGCCCCCAACAACTACACCTACACGCACTCGCTGACCTACACCTTCGACAACTATACGAATACCGGTGTCGTCACCTCGGTCAAGATCAACAAGAACGTGCTGCTGCAGTTCGAGATCAGCTCCGGCACCGAGACGGTGCCGTGGAACGCCAAGCACATCAGCCTGGTCAATCCGACCACCGGCTTCCAGGGCTATGCCGGACCGCGCGATCCCGGGACGCAGCCGAGCTTCAGCACCTGCCTCCAGCTGCAGAGCGACAGCGGCAACGACAACATCTATCCCTGCGTCAACGCCATCAACAACGGCACCTGGGGCTACAACAACCTGCAGTGGTACGGCTTCACCTACTACCACAAGTTCAATGACCGGCTGCACTTCTCTTTCGAGTCCTATTTCGAGTACGAGAACAACGTGCCGGACGTGTCGCAGGGCTACGGCAACACGGCCTTCGCCTACGACGTCAACCCGCCTCTGGAGGCGCACTGCCATACCGGCCAGACTGCCTGCACCGCCAAGGCCTTCGCCGCGCTCGGCTACCTGAACTACAAGATCACGCCGCTCGACAACCTCACGCTGCGCGCCGAGTTCTACGACGACTACCAGGGCCAGAGGACGGGCACAGCGACGCGCTACACCGAGCAGACGATCGGCTTCCAGCACTGGTTCTCGCCCTCGATCGAGCTTCGCCCCGAGGTCGCCTTCTACCAGGCCCTCGACGCCCCCGCCTTCGACAACGGCACCAAGCACGACCTGATCGTCGGCTCCACCGACCTGATCTTCCACTTCTAGGACCCGACGCGCGGCAGCCCTCGGGATGAAGGCCGCCGCGCTCCTCATCGCCATGCCGCTGCGGGCGGATGATCGCCCGCCGACGCCGACAACGTCTTGATCGCTGCAACAACGCTCGAAGGTGCAAGGCAATGAAGCTTCTCTTGGCAGTCTCGACCTTGACGCTGGTCTCGGCCACGGCCTTCGCCGCCGATCTGCCGTCGCGCCGCGTGCCAGCCGCCTACGCGCCAGCCCCCGTTCCCGTCTTCACCTGGACCGGCTTCTACGTCGGCGCGCACGTCGGCGGCGAATTCGGCAGCACGGCCACCGCGTCCAGTTCCCTCGTCACCGGCGGCGTCCTGGATGGGGTGAGCGCGAAGCGAAGCGGCTTCATCGGGGGTGGCTACACCGGCTACCTGTTCTCGACGCAGTCCGTGCCCCTCCTCAGCGCGCTGAACGGTCTCGGCGGCGGCGGCGGCGTGTTCGGTTTGGAAGGCGATTTCGACGGGTCCACCGGACGCTCCAGCGTCCTGCTCCCCAACGCGGGCGTGCTGGCCACCACGCGCGACACCATCCAGGGCTCGGTGCGCGGCCGCTTGGGGCTCGCCTTCAACCGGACGCTGGTGTACGCGACGGGCGGCGCCGCCTTCGGCGGCCTGGAGAACAACTACTTCAACAGCGCCACCGGCACGGCCGACAATGCGAGCCGAAGCCGGGTCGGATACACGGTCGGCGGCGGCATCGAATATGCCTTGATCAACAACTTCTCGGTGCGCGTGGAATACCGCTTCACCGACTTCGGCCGCTACACGGACAACCTCCCGAACACGACCGGCGGCCTGGTCAACGTGAGCCAGCGCGTCACCGAGAACCGCGTGCAGGGCGGCTTCTCCTACAAGTTCGAGACCTTCACGCCCGCGCCGGTCGTCGCACGCTACTGATGCACATTTGATGCACTTTGCGGGCTTCTCGCTCCGTCGTCGAGGCCCTGGTTCCAAAGGTGCATCGCACGGGGGAAGACGTGCTAGGCGCTCGGGCGCGGCGCAATCCGTTCTCGTGAGTAGCACAGCGTGATCAAAGCCCTGCTCAGCTTCGGCCTGACCCGCCGCGCCATCGTGGTGATGGGGCTGGTGGCGTTCTGCAGCGCCGGGCTGCTCGCCTTCTCGCGCCTCAACATCGAGGCCTATCCCAATCCGGCCCCGGTGATCCTGGAGATCACTGCGCAGGCGGCCGGGCTGTCGGCCGAGGAGATGGAGAAGTACTACACCATCCCGATGGAGGTCGGGCTCTATCCGGTGCCCGGCGTCGAGAACATCCGCTCGACCTCCTTCTACGGCCTGTCGTTCGTCCGCGTCACCTTCCGCTACGGCATCGACTATTATTTCGCCTACCAGCAAGCGGCCATCGCCCTGCAGCAGAACGTCCAGCTGCCCAACAACCAGCAGGCGCAGATCCAGCAGTCCAGCCTGACGGGCGAGATCTTCCGCTACCAGGTCGTCGGACCGCCGAACTTCGGCCTGACCAACCTTCGCACCATCCAGGACTGGGTGGTGACGCGCCGCCTGCTCACCGTGCCGGGCGTGGTGCAGATCAACGCCTGGGGCGGCACCACCAAGCAGTTCGACGTCACGGCGGACCTGATCCGCCTGCAGGCCTACGGCGTCACCGTTCCCCAGATGATCACGGCGCTCGGCAACAGCAACATCAACGTCGGCGGCCGCGAGATCGCCGTCGGGCAGCAGTCCATCAACATCCGCGGCGTCGGCCTGATCGACGACGGCGGCGGCGACGACCTGCTCCAGGGCTACAAGGTCCAGGACATCGAGAACGTCGTGCTCAGCCAGACGAACGGCGTGCCCGTGCGCATCAAGGACGTCGCCACCGTGTCCGTCGGCTACGTGCCCCGCCTCGGCATCTGCGGGCGCGACGGGCAGGACGACATCTCCGCCGCGATCGTGGTGCAGGGGCGCCAGGAGCACACCGGCGAGGTGCTGCCCCGCGTCGAGGCGGAGATCGAGAAGATCAACACCGACGGCACCCTGCCAAGGGGCGTGAAGGTGGTGTCGTACTACGACCGCGGCTCGCTCGTCGGGGTGACCACGCACACGGTGCTGCACAACCTGGTGTTCGGCTGCCTCCTGGTGTTCTTCATCCAGTGGGTGTTCCTGGGCGACCTGCGCTCGGCGCTCATCGTCAGCCTCAACATCCCCTTCGCCCTGTTCTTCGCCATCATCGTGCTGGTGCTGCGCGGCGAGGACGCCAACCTCCTGTCGCTGGGCGCGGTGGACTTCGGCATCATCGTCGATTCCGCCGTGATCCTGGTGGAGAACGTCTTCCGCATCCTGCAGGCCTCGCCCTCCGCCAAGCAGGGCATGCTGGACGGCTTGGCGGCGGGCGCCTTCGGGTCCGATCCGACGGGATCGGCCGCCACGGGCGGAGCCAAGGGCCCCTGGACGACCAAGCTGCGCCTCGTCCTCCTCAGCGCGCTGCAGGTCAACCGCGCGGTGTTCTTCACCGCGCTGATCACCGTGACCGCCTTCGTGCCGCTGTTCACCATGCAGGGCGTCGAGGGCCAGATCTTCGGGCCGATGGCCCGCACCTACGCCTACGCCCTGGCGGGAGCGCTGCTCGCCACCTTCACCGTCACGCCGGTGCTCGCCTCGCTGGTCCTGCCCGACCACGTCGAGGAGGTCGAGACGATCATCGTGCGGGCGATCCGCGCCGTGTACACGCCGGTCCTGCGCTTCGGTCTCGACCATCTGGCGATCCCGCTTCTCGGCGGCCTGCTGTTCCTCGGGGTGTGCGGGGCGCTGGCGAGCCGGCTCGGCAGCGAGTTCCTACCGGCGCTGGAGGAGGGCAACTTCTGGATCCGCGCGTCGATGCCGCCCACCATCGCGCTCGACGCCGGCACCGCCGCGACCGCCAAGATGCGCGAGATCCTGCTGCGCCACCCGGAGGTGCTCACCGTGGTGTCGCAGCACGGGCGGCCCGACAACGGCAGCGACGCCTCGCCCTTCTCCAACGTCGAGCTGTTCGCGCCCCTGAAGCCGCCGGACGAGTGGACGCCCGGCCTGACCAAGGACGTGCTGACCGCGCGGCTGCAGAAGGAGTTCGCCGACGAGATGCCGGGCATCGGCTTCAACTTCTCGCAGTACATCCAGGACAACGTGGAGGAGGCCCTGTCGGGCGTGAAGGGCGCGAACTCGGTCAAGGTCGTCGGACCCAACCTCGACACGCTGGAGAAGCTCGCCAACCAGGTGCAGGCCGAGATGACCAAGGTCCGCGGCGTCGCCGACCTCGGCATCTTCCATGTCCAGGGCCAGCCCAACCTCGACATCAAGGTCGACCGCGTCAGGGCGATGCGCTACGGGCTCAACACCGGCGACGTGACGAGCGTGGTCCAGGCGGCGGTGGGCGGCGCCAACGCCACCACCGTGCTCGAGGGCGACCGGCAGTTCGCCCTCGCCGTGCGCCTGGACCCGCGCTTCCGCGACAGCGTCGACGCGATCCGATCCATCCCCGTCGCTTACCAGAACAGCGCCGGGACGACCTCCTACATCCCCCTGAGCGAGCTCGCCGCGATCAACGTCGACACCGGCGCCTCCTACATCTACCGCGAGCGCAACAGCCGCTACATTCCCATCAAGTTCAGCGTGCGGGGCCGCGATCTCGGCAGCACGGTCGCCGAGGCCCAGGAGGTGATCGGGCGCGCCATCAAGCTGCCGGTCGGCTACCGGATGGTGTGGGCCGGCGAGTACCAGGACCTGGAAACCTCCAAGAAGCGCCTGGAGATCATCGTTCCCATCACCTTCCTGCTGATCCTGGTGCTGCTCTACGCCCTGTTCAGTTCCCTGCGCGACAGCCTGCTCGCGATGGCCGGCATCCCCTTCTGCGTCGGAGGCGGCGTGCTGGCGTTGCGCTTCTTCGAGCTGGACTTCAGCGTGTCGGCCGCCATCGGCTTCATCTCGCTTCTCGGCGTGGCGGTGATGGACGGCATCCTCAACCTCACCTACTACCACGAGCTGCGCGATACCGGCATGGTGGTCGAGGAAGCGGTGTTCCGCGGCGCGGAGCAACGCATGCGCCCGATGCTGATGACGGTGCTCTCGGCCGGCGTCGGCCTGTTCCCC
>CALMRL010000053.1:12792-13058 GCA_937873345.1 uncultured Beijerinckiaceae bacterium
CGCACGGCATCGGCAGCCAGGGGCAGCGCCCGCGCGCCGCCGGGGGGGTGGGCGGCATGATGATCGGGCCGATCCTCCTGCTGCCCGTCTCGCCCGCCCTGCGCTTCCTCGTCCTGCGCCGGAGCGACAGGGACAGGCCGCCGCCCGGGACGGATCCTACCCTGCCCACCCTGCCGCCGACGCGCGGGGAGGAGCGGGCGGTGGCCGACGCGGGATCGACGGCATGAGCGGGGGCGCGGCATCGCTTGGCCCGGCGCGTCCCGCTC
>CALMRL010000054.1 GCA_937873345.1 uncultured Beijerinckiaceae bacterium
CGGCATGCAACTTTGGCTCTGACTCACTCTTGCTGATGGCGACGTTGCCTGTGCGGACATCCTCGACGGAGCCGCGCCATGCCCCGCAGCCTCAAGCCTTCGCAACTCGTGCCGGACGGCTTTCTCGTCGAACATCTCGATGTCGGGGGCGATCACATCAGCCTGGCCGTGCGGTCGCCGGCGATGGCGGCATGCTGCCCATCGTGCACTGCGCCTTCGCAGCGCGTGCAAAGCCGCTACCAGCGCCGCGCCGTCGACCTGCCATGGGGCGGGCGACGCGTCGACATCACGATCCTCGCCCGGCGCTTCCGCTGCGAAGTGGTGTCCTGCCCAAAGCGCGTCTTCGCCGAGCGCTTTCCAGACGATGTCCTCCCAGCCTTCGCTCGCCGCACGGGTCGGCTCGAGCAGGTTGTCCATCACCTCGGCCTGGCCCTGGGCGGTCGCCCCGCCGCTGCCCTCGCACGGCGCCTGTCCCTGCCCGTCAGCCGCGATACGCTGCTGCGCGTCATTCGCCGCCGTGCAGCTCCGCAGGAGGAGGAGGAGCCGAGGATCATTGGCATCGACGACTTCGCGTGGCGGCGCAACCACCGCTACGGCACCCTGGTCTGCGATCTCGAGCGCCATCGTGTCGTTGCCCTGCTGCCCCGATCGCGAGCGTGCGACGGCGCAGGCGTGGCTGGCGCAGAGGCCTGCGATCGCGATCGTCGCGCGCGACCGCGGCGGTGGATATGGCGAGGCGATCGCCAAGGCTCTGCCGCGGGCGGTTCAGGTCACCGACCGCTGGCACCTGATGGAGAACGCCAGCCGCAGCTTCCTCGATGCCGTGCGCCTGTCGATGCGGCGGATCCGCGAGGTTGTCGGCGTCGCCAGCATCGACCCCGCCCTGCTCACCGCCGCGGAGCGCATCCAGTACGAGGGCTACCTGCGCCGCGAGGAGGCCGACGTCGCCATCCGAGCCCTGTCCGAAGCCGGCGTGCCGATCCGGCAGATCGTCAAGCGCCTCGGCCACAGCCGCAAGGTCGTCCGCGACATCCTGCGCGGCAGGCGCAGCGACGTGTTCCGGGTCCGCCAGAGTTCGCTCGAAGCCTACCTCCCCTGGCTCGACGCGCAGTGGGAGGCTGGCGATCGCAACGCCACGGCGCTGTGGCGGCGGGCAAAAGAACAAGGCTTCGAAGGATCGCTGCGGGTCATCGGGGGAATGGGCGACGCGCCGCCGGCGAGCCGAAAAGGCCGAGGTTGAACGGCTGCAGCGTGTCCCCTCGGCCCGGACCCTGGCGCGCCTGCTGCTAACCTGCCGCGATCAGCTCACCAAGGCGGAGACGCTCACCGTGGCGGCGGTCGAGCAGGGCGTGCCGCCCCTCGTGGAAGCGCGCCACGTCATCGCCGCCTTCCAGGCGATGGTGCGAACGATGGCACCGGACAAGCTCGACGCCTGGACCAAACGAGCAAGCGAGAGCATCGTCGCCACCTTCGCTCGCGGCATCGTTCGGGACGGGGCGGCCGTGCGGGCGGCGCTGACGCTGCCATGGTCAAATGGCCAAGCGGAAGGGCAGATCACCAGGCTGAAGCTCGTCAAGCGGCAGATGTACGGGCGCGGTCGGATCGACCTGCTGCAGGCCCGCCTGATCGGCGCCAATCCGCCGTGACCATCAGCACGATCGCGCCAGAGCCGTTTTTAGCCGC
>CALMRL010000055.1 GCA_937873345.1 uncultured Beijerinckiaceae bacterium
GAGGAGGAAGGCGCCCTGCTCGACCGGGGCCGACGCCCATGGCCCGGTCGAGCAGGGCGCCTTCCTCCTCCGCCTCGGCATCGCCGAGCGTGCCGCCGCCCTGAGGCGGCGAGCCTCGCCGAGCCAAGCCGAGGCGGTCGACGCCGCGCTCGCCCGGCTGACAGCAGGGAGCATGGCCATCCTCTTCAAGGCCTTCGCCCTGGTGCCGCGCGGCACGCAGGCCCCGCCAGGCTTCGATGCACCGCCAGGCTTCGATGCACCGCCGGGATTCGAGACGGAGCCGCCATGACCTCTTCCGCGATGACCCTTCCGGCGATCGAGGCGGCCGAGCTGGTGCCGATCCGCCACGCCTTCTTCACCAGGCAAGGCGGCGTTTCCGCCGGCGTGTACGCCAGCCTCAACGGCGGGGTCGGCTCGCGCGACGTGCCGGAAGCCGTGGCCGAGAACCGCCGCCGCATGGCCGGACATCTGCGCGCCGCCACCCTGCTCGTCCCCTACCAGGTGCACTCCGCGACCTGCCTCGCGGTGGATGGCGACTGGGACGAGCGCCCTCGCGCCGATGCGCTGGCGACGCGGACGCCCGGCCTCGCGCTCGGCGTCACCGGGGCGGACTGCGGCATGATCCTGTTCGCCGACAGCCGTGCCGGCGTCATCGCCGCAGCGCATGCGGGATGGCGCGGCGCCTTCGACGGCGTCGGCGAGGCGACGCTGGACACGATGGAGCGGCTCGGCGCGCGCCGCGCCGACACGGTCGCCGTGCTCGGTCCCTCGATCGCGCAGGCGAGCTACGAGGTCGGCCCGGAGTTCCGCGAGCGCTTCCTGGCCCGCGACCGCGGCTACGTGAGCTTCTTCACGCCCTCGGCGCGCGCCGGCCACGCGCTGTTCGACCTGCACGCCTTCATCGGCCACCGCCTGCGCGCCGCCGGCATCGGCCGCTTCCGCGATCTCGCGCTCGACACCTACGCCGACGAGGAACGCTTCTTCTCCTACCGCCGAATGACGCACCGCGGCGAGGCGGACTACGGCCGGCTGGTGTCGGCGATCGTGCTTTGAAGGCGTGCGCTTAGACCTTGGACGGGGCACCGCGTCGCAACCTTTGTTGGTCGCGCCCGTTTCCGCGCTTCAACGCATACGGAGAGATTTCATGCGCAACACCATGCTCGCCTTCGGGTTGATCGCCCTGCTGCCCACCGCCGCCCTCGCCCAGGGTACGGTCCGTGGCGCCGAGGATGGCATCGACCGCGGCGGCGCGGCGGCCGGTCCGGTCGGCGCGGTGGTCGGCGGCGCGTTGGGTGCCGCGAC
>CALMRL010000056.1 GCA_937873345.1 uncultured Beijerinckiaceae bacterium
AGCCCGCTCCGCCGACCGCTTCACGGATCACCCTCCGATCCACCCTGCCCGGACCTCGCGATGACCGACCGCACCGCCGACCCGGCCGCTCTCGCCCAACCCACCCTTGATCCCGTCACCCTTGATCCCGCTCTACCGCGACGCGGCGACGGATCGACGAAGCGGCTGTACCGCTGGACCATGGCACTCGCCGAGACGCGCCACGCGCCCGCCGCCCTGTTCGTCATCGCCTTCGCCGAATCCTCGTTCTTCCCCCTGCCGCCCGACCTGATCCTGGTGCCGATGTCGCTGGCGCGGCCGCGCCGCGCCTGGGCCTACGCCGCGATCTGCACCGCTGGCTCGGTCGGCGGCGCCCTGCTCGGCTACGCCATCGGCGCCCTGCTCTACGCCTCGGTCGGGCGCTGGCTGATTCACCTCTACGGCTACGACAGCCGCATCGACGCTCTGCGCTCCTTCTTCCAGCACTGGGGCTGGGCCTTCATCCTGGTGAAGGGCCTGACGCCGATCCCCTTCAAGCTCGTCACCATCTTCTGCGGCCTGGTCGGCTATTCCCTCCCGCTGTTCGTGGCTCTGTGCACGCTGACGCGCGGCGCCCGCTTCCTCGCGCTCGCCGTGCTGCTGCGGCTGTTCGGCGAGACGATCAAGCGGCTGCTGGAGCGCTACTTCGGCGCCTTCATGGCGGTGCTCGCCCTGATCGTCGTCGCCGGCTTCGTCATCGCCGCGAAGGTGATATAAGCGCGGGGATGGACGCCCGCGTCGAACCTCCCCGATCACCGGCACGCTCACCGCAAGGGCACCGGGCCGTCGGCCTCGCCGCCGCCGTGCTCGGGCTGGCGACGCTGGCGATCGTCGTCGTCTTCGCCTTCCAAGCCGCCGGCTACGCCCCCTGCGAACTGTGCCTGAAGGAGCGGGAGCCCTTCTACGTCGGCATCCCCCTCGCGGCGCTGACGCTCGCCGCCGCGGCCCGCGGCCCGCGGCCACTGGCGATGGCCGGCTTCGCCCTGCTGGCACTCGTCTTCCTCGGCTCGGCCATCTTCGGCGCCTACCACGCCGGCGTGGAGTGGGGCTTCTGGCCGGGACCCGCCGACTGCACCGGCCCACTCACCAGGGCGACCAGCAGCGCCGACTTCCTGCGGGAGCTGCGCGGCTTCCGCGCCGTGCGCTGCGACGCTGTGGCGATCCGCATCCTCGGCCTGTCGCTTGCCGGCTGGAACGCCGTCGCCTCACTCGCGCTCGCCGCGCTGGCGACGGCCGGAGCGATGCGCAGCCGGTAGGAGGAAAGGCCCCATGCGCTACCAGCTGTCGGGCACGGTGATGCAGACCGTCGAGATCGACCTCGATGCCGGCGAGAGCGTCTATTCCCAGACCAGCTGCATGTGCTGGATGGACCCGTCGATCACCATGGACACGCACACCGGCGGCGGCCTTCTCGCCGGGCTCAAGCGCTCCTTCTCCGGCGGCACGCTGTTCATCACCGCGTTCACGGCCGCTGCCGGCGGCGGCCACGTCGCCTTCGCCCCGCGCTTCCCCGGCACGGTCATGCCGTACTGGCTTGAGGCCGGGCAGAGCCTGATCTGCCGCAAGGAGACGGTCCTCTGCGCCGAGCGCTCGGTGAGCTTCGACGTCGCCTGGCAGAAGCGCCTCGGCGCCGGCTTCTTCGGCGGGCAGGGCTTCATCCTGCAGCGCGTCACCGGTCCCGGCACGGTGTGGCTCGACCTGTCGGGCGAGGTCGTGCAGCGCGACCTCGCCCCCGGCCAGACGCTGCTCGTCCACGCCGGCCACGTCGGCGTGATCGATCCCGCCGTCGGCTTCGACATCCGGCGGGTGCCGGGAGTCAAGAACCTGGTGTTCGGCGGCGAGGGACTCTTCCTGGCGACCCTCACGGGTCCCGGACGCGTGGTGCTGCAGTCGATGCCGATCCTCAACCTCGCCGAGGAGATCGGCCGCTACCTGCCGATGCGCGTCGAGAGCAACGGCGGCAGCGTCTCATTCAACAACGACTGAGCCGCCGAACCGGACCGTCTACGTATTTGGTCCTGTTGTGTGGTGGTACGCTGGACCGCGCACGATGGGAGGAGCTATGGGTCAAGGTCTCCACGGCAGCGCCACGACGACTGAGACGGTCCGTCGGGCCAACCGCAGTCAAGAGAGCGTAAGGGCCGCGGCCAAGCGCTACGGCGTCGGCTCCACCATCGTGCAGAAGTGGCGCTCACGCCGGACCAGCACCGATGGCCGGATGGGTCCAAAGGAGGTCCACTCGAGCGTGCTGAGCCTGGAGCAGGAAGCGGTCATCGTCGCCTTCCGCCGCCACACGCTGCTGCCGCTCGACGACGGCCTCTGCGCGCTGCAGCCCACGATCGCGCAGTTGACCCGCTCCAGCCTGCATCGCTGCGTGCAGCGCCGTCAACCAGGTCAGACTTCAAACTGACCCACTACCCCGCCGCGACGTCGCTTGCGGAAGCATCGCCCAATCCTGTAAGGTTCAGAGCCTTGTCCAGCGGGTCCGCGACCATCCCCGGCCGCGATCCCGGCCGCACCCCATATGAGCGTGCGGCGCAGGGCGCGTGAAGAAGTAGGACCACGATGAGCGAGTTCAGGAAGGCTGCGAAGCCGCGGGACGAGGGGATGCAGGGCCTGCGCGCGGCGCCGCGCGTCGACGCCCTGATGGCCGGCTGCCCGGTTCACGCGCTGCGCGCCAAGCTGAAGGACGCCGGCCTCCGCCCGACCCGCCAGCGCATGGCGCTCGGCCTGCTGCTGTTCGCCAAGGGCGATCGCCACCTCACGGCGGAGAAGCTCTACGAGGAGGCGCAGGAGCTGCGCGTGCCGGTGTCGCTCGCCACCGTCTACAACGGCCTGCACGTCTTCACCGAGGCCGGCCTGCTGCGCGAGGTCGCGGTGGACGGGACCAAGGTGTACTACGACACCAACGTCACCGACCATCACCACTTCCTGCTCGAAGACCGCAACATGCTGATCGACATCCCCGCCCTGTCGATCGACCGCTCGGTGGTCCCCGACCTGCCCGACGGCATGGAGATCGCGGCGATCGACGTGGTGGTGCGGCTGCGCCCGAAGGCGCCCGCGGCCAAGGCCACCTGAGTTCTCGCCCGGCGGACGGGCCGCCTGCCCGCCGTTCCTCGCCTGCGTCCTGCTTCTTACCCGCTCGACCGCACTGGACCGCGGCCCGACGCCAGAGGTTATTGCATCAGCCGTTCCGAAAGCCGCCGACGCGCTCTTCGGTTCGAGGCTCTAGCCGAAGGCGCGCAGCGCCGCCTCCAGCCTCGCCCACTCCGCCTCGCCGCCGGGCAGGCCGAAGCGCAGCCAGTTCGGCTCCCAGGCGAAGGGACGGACGAGGATGCCTTGCCGCGCCAGCGCCCGGAAGAATTCGGGCGCGGCGGGATGGCTGACGAGGCGGAACAGCGGCGTGTGCCCGACCGGCGCCGCCCCGACC
>CALMRL010000057.1 GCA_937873345.1 uncultured Beijerinckiaceae bacterium
GATCAGGCGCATGGGGCGGCGGGTACACAAGCTTCGTGCCAGCGGCGCGGGGCGACGGATGCCAGGACTGGTGCATCGAGGCTTTTGCAGAGCAAGGCCTCGATGGCTTATCCTCTCCGCCTGATCACTATCGAAGGCGATCGCCGATGACACATTTCCTCGTTCGCAAGCTGGAATCGTTCGGGCCGCTGCCGAAGGACGACGTCGAGTTGATCGAGTCCTTGACGAGTTCGGCCCAGGGCGTGAAGGCACACTCGGACATCATTCGCGAAGGCGAAGCACCGGGCGACGTCAATTTGATCCTCGGCGGCTTCGCCTACCGCTACAAGCTGCTGAAGGACGGCAGCAGGCAGATCGTCGCCTATCTTCTTGCCGGCGACTTCTGCGACCTGCACGTGGCCCTTCTCGGCACGATGGACCACAGCATCGCGGCCCTGACCGAAGTGCAACTCGTCAAGCTGCCTCGGGAGAGCGTTCTCGCGCTGCTCGGCCGCGCCGCCATCTCGCGCGCCATGCTGATGGCGACGCTGGTGGACGAGGCGACCTTGCGCGAGTGGCTGGCCAACTTGGGGGGGCGATCCGCGGAGCAGCGCGTGGCGCACTTCTTCTGCGAATGGCACCGCAGGTTGCGGGCCGTCGGCTTGGCCGGCGATGGCGGATGCGAGCTTCCGCTCACGCAACAGGAGATCGGCGACACGATGGGCCTCTCGGCCGTGCACGTGAACCGCTCCTTGCAGGCCTTGCGCGAGAAGGGGTTGCTGACGCTGCGGGGGCGACGCTTGCTCATTCCCGACATGAAGCGTCTGTGCGCCGCGTGCGACTTCCGGCCGAACTACCTGCATCTGGAAGCTGCGGTGCCGGCCGTGTGATCGCTCATCGTCGCTGGAGCGCCACGTTTGGCATGGCGATGGTGACGAAGGCCTCCGCGACGGACGCAGGGGACGCACGCGAGGAACGGGCGCCTCGCTCACGGTCCGATCTCCACTGCGGTCGCAGGCGGGCCCGGACCGTCAGACGGACGCGCGCATGCGGTCCAGGCGGGCCTGGTACGCCGGAGCCAGGTGCAGGCCGAGCGGCAGGTCCAGCACGGGCGGCGGCCTGTGCACGCACTCTTCGAGATAGGCGATCGATCCTTCGAGCGCCTTTTCGCTGAACGGCTTGGCGATCACGGCAGCCGCGCCCTCCATGTGGTCGGCGAGCGTGCGGGCGTTGGCGGTCAGGAAGACGACCGTCACGTCGTCGTGGTCGCGGATGGCGTGCGCCACGTCGAGACCCGACGATCCGTCCTTGAGCTGCAGGTCGAGCAGCACGAGCTCGGGACGCAGCGCGGGGATCAGCGCCACCGCCTCCCCGGCCGACATCGCCGTTCCCACGACGTGGTGCCCCGCATCCTCGAGCAGCGCCTCGATCTGCATCAGGATCACGGCCTCGTCCTCGACGATCATCACGCGGAGGGGTTCCGTCACGCGCGGGCCGCCGTCCCGGCCACCTCGCGCGGCATCCGGATGGTGACGATCGTCCCGGGGTCGGCGGACGACCAGACGATGCTGGCGTTGAGCTGGCGCGCGAGCATCCCCGTCAGGCGCTTGCCGAACGAGCGCTTCTCGATCACGGCGGCCGGCATGCCCACGCCGTCGTCGGCGATCTTGACGCTGACGTGGTTGCCGTCCGGCGCCACGGCGACCGAGAGCCGGCCCGACCGTCCGTCGGGGAAGGCGTGCTTCAGGGCGTTGGTGATGAGCTCGTTCAACATCAGTGCCACGGACGGCGCCTTCTCGACCGGCACCTCGACGCCCTCGAGGTCGAGGTGCAGCCGCACGTCGCGGCCGGAACCGCGGATCAGGTCGGTCGCCAAGTCGCGCGCGAAGTCGGCGACGTCGAACCGCCGGACGTTCTGCGCCTGGTAGAGCTGCCGATGCACCGTGCCGAGGGCCTCGATCCGGGTCAGCATGCCCTCCAGCAGGGCGCGGGTCGGCGGATCGGTGACCTCCCGCGTCTGCATCGCCAGCAGGCCGGAGACGAGCTGCAGGTTGTTCTTGACGCGGTGGTCGACCTCGTGGACCAGCATGGTCTTCTCCGACAGCGCATCGGTCAGCTCGCGGGTGCGCTTGGCCACCTCGCGCTCGAAGTGCTCCTTCTCGTCCAGGGTGCGCTGCTGCGCGTTGACGCGGTCCGACACGTCGAGCTGCGAGGCGAAGAAGTACAGCGTCTCGCCCCCCTCGTTGATCACCGGGCTCAGGTAGAGCGCGTTCCAGAACGGCGTCCCGTCCTTGCGGTAGTTCAGGAGGTCGATCGCGATGTCGCGCTTCGCCTCGATGGAGTCGCGCACCTGCTGCACCGCGCCGCGGTCGGTGTCGGCGCCCTGGAGGAAGCGGCAGTTCTTGCCCATGATCTCGTCGCGCGCGTAGCCGCTGAGATTCAGGAACGCGTCGTTGACGAAGACGATGGGGTTGTCGTGCTGGCGGGGGTCGGTGACGATCATCGCCATGCGCGTCGCGCGGACGGCGGCCGCGAACGGGTCGCCCTTCCCGTGCTCGGCATCCAGCCGATCCGTCAGGTGCCAGGCGTTCGCCTCTTCCATCGGTGGTGCATTCCTATCCGGGCGACGAACCCTATCGATAAATGACCGCGCCCGCGATCGTTCCCGCATGGGTGCATCGCGTCGTCGCATTTGATAGGTTTCGCCCGTGCGGGATCCCTCGTCCGCCCTCAGCGCGGCGTGGTCCGCGCGTAGTCCGCGGCGTAGCGCGCGGCGTCCTCGGGCGTGGCGAACAGCAAGCGCTGGCCCTGCTCGTCGATGAGCGCCCGGCCGTCGAGGATCGCCGGCGAATGGCAGCTCGGGCAGGGGCGGGTGTCGCTGGTGTCGCGCGAGCGCAGCTCGCGGCGCAGCACCAAC
>CALMRL010000058.1 GCA_937873345.1 uncultured Beijerinckiaceae bacterium
GGCCTGGGCCGGGCAATCCGCGGCACTCGCCAGGGCCGAGCCGGCCGGCGAGGTGACGCGGCGGCTGTGGAGCGAGGCGCAGGCGCTGATGGGGTGACGCCCCAAGCCGATCCCGCCGTGCCGAATCCCGCGCGGAAGGCGCGCCGCCCTCACGTGTCGACGATCGCCGCCATGTCGGGCCGCACGCCGTGCGCCGCCGGCAGCGCCATGTAGTCGGCCGACTGCATCTCGTTGAGGCGCGACACGGTGCGCTGGAACTCGAACGCCTCGCGCCCCTCCGTGCCCTCGAACAGCACCGACGGCTCGGCCGCAGCGGAGGCGAACAGCTTGGTGCGCGCCTCGTAGAGGCTGTCGACAAGGATGATGAAGCGCTTCGCCTCGTTGCGCTGCGCCGCCTTCAGCACGGGGATGTCGTCGACGATCACCGTGCGGTAGTTCCGCGCGACGGCGAGGTAGTCGGAGGCGCCGAGCGGCTTCTCGCACAGGTCGGCGAAGCCGAAGCGGGCGACCGAGCCGCGCGCCTGCGGTACGGCGACCGTGCGCCCGAGCAGCCTGATCGCCGCCGGCGTCCCGCTCTCGCGCCCCGTCAGCGCGGCGAAGGTGGCGGTGAGCGCCGCCTTCGCCGCGGCATCGGCCGGCACGTGGCACACCGGCAGGCCGGCCAGCTTCGCCATCCGGTGGTCACAGGATGAGTCGAGGCAGGCCACCTCCATGTGCTCGGCGATGAGGTCGATCGAGGGCAGGAACAGCTGCCGGTTGAGGCCGCCCTCGTAGAGGCGCGAGGGCTCGACGTTGGAGGTCGCGACCACCACCGTGCCGCGGGCGAACAGCACCTTGAACAGCCGGCCGAGGATCATCGCGTCGGCGATGTCGGTGATCGTGAACTCGTCGAAGCAGAGCAGCGACGCGCCGGCCGCGATCGCCGTCGCCACCGGCTCGATCGGGTCCTCTCCCTTGACCTCGCCGCGCTTGAGGGCCTGGCGGTACTTGAAGATGTCGGCGTGCACCTGCGCCATGAAGGCGTGGAAGTGCACGCGCTTCTTGCGCGCCACGGCGGCCTGCTCGAAGAACAGGTCCATCAGCATGCTCTTGCCGCGCCCGACGCCGCCCCAGACGTAGAGCCCCCTGGGCGCCGCCGCGGCGGGGCGCGAGCCGAGCAGCCAGCCGAGCGCCGCCGACTTGCGCGCCGGCGAATAGCCCTCCAGCGCCCGGGCCAGCGCGTCGAGCCGCTCGACGATCGGCGCCTGGGCGGGATCGCGGATGATCTCGCCGCTGCGCACCCTGTCGTCGTACTGGCTGCGGACCGACATCGGCGTCCCACGTGGATTGCGGCGCCGGCTTAGCAACCGCTGCGCAGGTGCCGCAAGCGCCCAACGCCTCTCGGCCGTTGCATCCTTGCACCAAGCATGCGCCGCCTCGCTTTCCGCCAAGCTCGCGCCTTGTTTGGGCCAAACCACGCGGCGACACTCTTCCTGCCAAAGGGGAACGAGGGCGGGATGCGGATACGAACGACGGTTTCTTTCGTTGCGCTCGCGCTCTGCTCCTTCTCGTCCCCCTCCTGCCATGCCTTTCCCTTCGGGCCTTCCGTCGCCGGGGCGGCGCCCGACGCGCAACTTGCTCCTCCGGTGATCCCGGTGGTGGTGTTCGGCCGGAATGCGCGGCGCCTGCCGGGCGCCTTCGCCGCCGAGCACGCGCTGAAGGAGGCCGACCTCGTCCGCGCGCACGAGGCGTCGGGGCTGATCCACTGCGGCAACGCCCACGGCGCCGGTCAGCTCACCCTCGCCGACGACGTCGTCACCACCGCCGCCCACGTCTTCTTCGACGAGAACGGCGTGCCGCGCGCGCCCTCCTGCACCTTCGACATCACCGTGGACGGCGCGGAGATGAGCGTGCCGATCAACCTGTCCACCATCGCCGCCGGCTCGACCAAGCCCTACGACGAAGCTGTGACCAGCGACTGGGCGGTGGCGCGCTTGGTGCACCCCGTCGCCGGGGTGAAGCCCTATGCCCTGGCGCAGGACATCCACTCCGACGAGGCGGTGACCTTCGTGGCGCGCGGCCACATCGATTGGGGCGAGGCGAAGAAGCTGTCGATGCAGGCGTGCACGCTGCACGACAAGCTCTCCGACGGGACGCAGGGCACGCGCGAGTTCTCGTTCGATTGCGACACCGGCGACGGCGCCTCGGGCGGCGCCTTGATGTTCGACGCCTCGATGTCGCGCGTCGGCGCCATCCTGGTCGGCTGGCGCTCCAACCGGCCGTTCCGCGCCATGCCCTTCTCGGCGATGCACTACAACTTCGCCGTGACGATGGAAGGCGCCTTCCGGCAGGCGATCTACGCCGCCGCCGGCGGCAAGCTGATCGTGCAGAAGTAGCCGTGGGGATGAAGCGCACCGCGACCCTGGCCGCCGCCGCGCTTTCCCTCGCCGGCTGCGTGGGCTCGGCGTCGGGGCCTGTCGCGAGCGTGCCCGCCGCAGGCGCACCGCAAGCCCTCGCCGAGGCAGGACCCGCCGCGCCCGATCCGCGCTTCGCCGCGCTGTACCAGCCGGTCGCGGGGGAGAAGCACGAGGTGCCGGGTGTACCGCCCGCGCTGGTGCGCCAGGGCTTCGAGCGGCGTGAGGTCACCTATGCTTCGCGAGAGCCCGTCGGCACGGTCGTGGTCGATGCCAGGGCTCATTACCTCTACCTCGTCGAGGCCGACGGCCGGGCGATGCGCTACGGCGTGGGCGTCGGCAAGCAGGGCTTCTCCTGGTCGGGCCAGGCGGTCATCAAGAGCAAGCAGGAGTGGCCGGATTGGTACCCGCCCAAGGAGATGGTGGAGCGCCATCCCGAACTGAAGCCGCAGCTCGACCAGCTGCGGAGCGGGATGGGCGTCGCCGGCGGTTATCGCAACCCGCTCGGCGCCCGCGCCCTTTATCTGTGGCAGGGCGACAAGGACTCGGGATTCCGCATCCACGGCACGCTGGAGCCGCATTCGATCGGCACCAACGCCTCGTCGGGCTGCATCCGGATGATCAACCAGGACGCGATCGATCTCTACGGGCGCGTCCACGAAGGGACGCGCGTCGTCGTCCTATAGGGAACCCCGGCCGTGCCGAGATTCCCGCAGCCGTCAGGATTACGTGGCGGCCTTGAACACGGTGACGCCGAGCAGCAGCACCACCACCGCGATCACCAGGAACACGAAGAACAGGATGCGGGCGATGCCGCTGGCGGCGGATGAAACGCCGGTAAATCCGAGAGCGCCGGCGATGATCGAGATCACGAAGGCGATGATGGCGTATTTCAGAAGAGACATGGTCGTTGATCCGCGCCCCGACGCCCGGTCCCATTACCCCGTCGGACGTGGCGACATAATGCCCGGACTATCACAGCGTTCCGCCGATCGGCAGCAGCGCCGCGACGAACCAACAGCCGAATAGGATGAGGCCGGCGTCGCGGTTGGACCGGAACAGCCGCAGCGCCCGGCGCTCGTCGGCCTCGCGCAGGGAAAACACCTGCCAGGCGAGATGCAGGGCGAAGGCGATCACCCCCGCCTGGGCGAGCGCCATCGCCGGGAAAGGAGGCGCCGCGAGGACGAGCGCCAGCTCCATCGCCGCGGCCGAGGCGGCGTAGAACAACCCCACCGCCGGCCCGACCCTGCCGGCGAACAGCCGCGCCGTGGAGCGGATGCCGGCGGCGGGGTCGTCGCGCCGGTCCTGCAGCGCGTAGATCGTGTCGTAGCCGAGCGTCCAGGCGATCCCGGCCGCGTAGAGCAGGCCCACGGCCAGGTCCGGCCGCGCGCCCGTGGCGGCGTAGCCCAGCAGCACGCCCCAGTTGAACGTGAACCCCAGCCACGCC
>CALMRL010000059.1 GCA_937873345.1 uncultured Beijerinckiaceae bacterium
CCCGCACCGAGGGGAGGGCACCTGTCGACGGCGGGGGCAGCCGCCGCTCGGCGCGCGTCGGCGCCACCGCCTCGATGAGCGGCGAGCCGCTGTTCCGCCTGATCGCCTACGGGCTGATCGAGCTCTAAGGCGACGTCACCGAGACCGGGCTCGGCGACGTCGGGGTCGGCGCGCCGGCCGTCGTCGACGTCGGCGGCAGCCGTCCCGTGCACGGTACGGTCAGGCTGGTCTATCCCGAGATCGACCGGGCGAGCCGGCTCGGCAAGGTGCGCGTCGCGCTCGACCCCGACCCTAGCCTGCGCATTGGCGCCTTCGCCCGCGGCACGCTGGAGACGGCGCATCGCCACGGCCTCGCCGTGCCGCTGTCGGCGTTGCTCTACGGCGAGGCCGGCGAGGCCGGCGTGCTCGTGGTGGAGGACGGGCGCGTCGCCGAACGCAAGGTCGTCACCGGCCTCGCCACCGGCGAGCTGGTGGAGGTGCGCGAGGGGCTGAAGGCGGGCGAAACGGTGGTCGCGCGCGCCGGCAGCTTCCTGCGCCCCGGCGATGCGGTGAGGGTGGCCCCCGCACCCGCGAACACGTCGCAGGCCAAGCTGTGACCCGCCGATGCGCCTGAACATCTCGGCCTGGGCGATCCGCAAGCCGATCCCGTCCATCGTCTTCTTCGCCGTGATGCTGCTGCTCGGCGCGGTCGGCTTCACCGGCCTGCCGGTGACGCAGATGCCCAACATCGACCTGCCGATCGTCGCCGCGACGATCACCGAGCAGGGCGCCGCGCCGGCCGAGCTGCAGACGCAGGTGACGAAGCGCGTCGAGGACGCCGTCGCCGGCGTCAGCGGCGTCAAGCACATCACGTCGACGATCACCGAAGGCACCTCGACGACGACGATCGAGTTCCGCCTGGAGGTGAACGAGGACCGCGCCCTCAACGACGTCAAGGATGCGATCTCGCGCATCCGCACCGACCTGCCGCGCTCCATCGACGAGCCGATCGTCGCCCGCGTCGACGTGGTCGGCCTGCCGATCCTGACCTACGGCGTCTCGGCGCCGGCGATGACGCCGGAGGAGCTGTCGTGGTTCGTCGACGACGTGGCGGCGCGCCAAGTGCAGGGCGTACGCGGCGTCGGCGGCGTCGAGCGGCTGGGCGGCGTCGACCGCGAGATCAGGGTCGAGCTGAGGCCCGACCGGCTGAACGCCCTCGGCGTCACCGCGGCGGACGTCAACGCGCAGCTCCTCCTCACCTCCGCCGACATGGCGGGCGGTCGCGGCGCGCTGGGCGGCGGCGAGCAGTCGATCCGCACGCTCGCCGGCGCCCGCACCGTGGGCACGCTGGCCGAAACCTCGATCGCGCTCGCCGGCGGCCGCCACGTGCGTCTCGGCGATCTCGCCCGCATCGTCGACACGGCGGCCGAGCCGCGCACCTTCGCCCGCCTCGACGGCAAGCCGGTGGTCGGGCTGGCGATCCGCCGCGCCAAGGGCGCCTCCGACGACGACGTGGCGCGCGCCGTCTCCGCCAAGCTGGCAAGTCTGGCGACGGACAACCGCCAAGTGCGCTTCACCCTGATCGACACCTCGGTCGAGGCCACCGTCGGCAGCTACGAGTCGGCGATGCACGGCCTGCTGGAGGGCGCTGGCCTCGCGGTGCTCGTGGTGTTCCTGTTCCTGCGCGACTGGCGGGCGACGCTGATCGCCGCCATCGCGCTTCCGCTCTCGGTGCTGCCGACCTTCTGGGCGATGCAGGCGATGGGGTTCTCGCTGAACGCCGTCAGCCTGCTCGCCATCACGCTCGTCACGGGCATCCTCGTCGACGACGCCATCGTTGAGATCGAGAACATCGCCCGCCACGTCGCGATGGGCAAGCCGCCCTTCGCGGCGGCGCTGGAGGCGGCCGACGAGATCGGTTTGGCGGTGATCGCGATCACCGCGACGATCATCGCGATCTTCGCCCCCGTGTCGTTCATGGGCGGCATCGCCGGCCAATACTTCAAGCAGTTCGGCTTGACGATCGCGGTGGCGGTCGGCTTCTCGCTCATCGTCGCCCGCCTGCTCACCCCCGTGCTCGCCGCCTACTTCATGCGCCCCCATCGCACCGCCCACGAGGAGCGCGAGGGCTGGCTGCTGCGCCTTTACCTGGCGGTGGTGTCGGCCTCGGTGCGCCGCAAGTACGTGACGCTGGTGATCGGGCTCGTCCTCTTCGGCGCCTCGATCGCCTCGACCGGCCTGCTGCCGTCGGGTTTCCTCCCCAAGGAGGACAAGGCGCGCACGCAGTTCGCCGTGGAATTGCCGCCGGGCGCCCGCCTCGCCGACACGATGGCCACCACCGACGCCATCGCCGCCCGCATGAGGGCGATCCCCGACGTCACGTCGGTGTTCGTCGACGGCGGCCGGCAGGCGCCATCGAAGCGCGAAGTGCGCGTCGCCGGCCTCACCGTGACCCTGACGCCGAAGAGCAGCCGCGCGCGCACGCAGGCCCAGATCGAGGGCGATCTCGCCGCCGTGCTGCGCGACGAACCCGACATCCGCTTCTGGGCGGTGCGCGACAACGGGCAGCGCGACCTCGCCCTGGTGTTCGGCGGCCGCGACCAGCAGGCGGTGACGGGCGCCGCCGAGGCGCTGCGCCGCGAGATGAGCGGCATCCCGCATCTCGTCAACGTCATCTCCACCGCGCCGGTCGACCGCACCGAGATTCGCGTCGATCCGCGCTCCGCGATCGCCGCCGACCTCGGCGTCTCCACGGCGGCGATCGCCGCCACCGTCAGGGTCGGCACCATCGGCGACATCGGCGCCAACCTGGCCAAATTCACCGAGGGCGAGCGGCAGGTGCCAATCCGCGTGCAGTTGCCGGACGCCTCACGCGGCGACCTCGACGCCCTGCGCAACCTCCGGGTGCCTCTCAGCGCCGGCGGCTCGGTGCCGCTGGCGACGGTGGCGACGATCACGCTGGCCCGCGGCCCCACCGCGATCGAGCGCTACGACCGCTCGCTGCGCGTCGCCGTCGAGGCCGACATGCAGGGCTCGGACGCGCTCGGCGACCTGATCGCCCAGTCGCTCGCCCTGCCGGCTGCCAGGAACCTCCCCGAGGGCGTGACGCTGAAGCAGACTGGCGACGCCGAGATCATGGGCGAGGTGTTCTCCGGCTTCGCACTGGCGATGGGCACCGGGCTGGTGATGGTGCTGGCCGTTCTGGTGCTGCTATTCGGCTCCGTGGCGCAGCCGCTCACCATCCTGTTCTCGCTGCCCCTGTCGATCGGCGGCGCCATCCTCGGGCTGCTCATCACCCACCGCCCGATCTCCATGCCCGTCATCATCGGCATCCTGATGCTGATGGGCGTGGTGACGAAGAACGCCATCATGCTCGTCGACCTCGCGCTGGAGCAGATGGCGGCCGGCGTCGACAGGGTCGGCGCGATCATCGACTCCGGCCGCAAGCGGGCGCGGCCGATCGTGATGACCACCATCGCGATGGCGGCCGGCATGGTGCCCTCCGCGTTGGCCTACGGCACCGGCGGCGAGTTCCGCTCGCCGATGGCGATCGCGGTGATCGGCGGCCTCCTCGTCTCGACGCTGCTCAGCCTCGTCTTCGTGCCGGCGATCTTCGTGCTGATGGACGATGCGCAGCGGCTACTCGGACGCCTGTTCCGTCCGCTGGTGCTGGGGCCGCCCTCGCGCATCCGGGTGCCGGGCCATGCCTCGCCCGGCGAGAGCTACCGAGAAGCCGCGGAATAGCCGGTCTCGAACACCTGCGTCGCCGGGCACTCCCGCTTCAGGCGGTCCTGCCGTTCGCCGCGCGGGCGAGCGCCGCCTCGGTCAGCACCAGCTG
>CALMRL010000060.1 GCA_937873345.1 uncultured Beijerinckiaceae bacterium
GCCTCGGTCGATGCCGTCCGCGGCGCGAGCGCGGCCAGCATCCCGCTCGGCGTGGTCGGAGCCTCGTTGAGGTTGCGGATCGGGCCGACGTCGGGGTGCACGGCGACGACCTGCCGGTCTGGCTTCCCCTTGCCGTCGGAGGTTTCGACCGGCAACTGCGGCATCGGCGTCTTGCCCTCCAGCGCGCGACGCACGTGCACTTCGACGAAATGCGCCAGCTTGCGGGCACCGGCCCTGGTGAAATGGATGCCGTCGGCGGCGCGCAGCCGCACGGTCTGGCCGTTCACGTCGGGGCCGTAGGCGGCGAAGTTGCCGTTGTCGTCGGAAAACGCTTCCCAGGTGTCGACGTAGGTCGCGCCGCTCTTCGCCGCCGCCTCGCGGTAGACGTCGTTCAGCCCGGCCATCGCATCGGCGAAGGCGTCGTCCTTGGTGATCGGCACGCCGACCCAGATCAGCGGCACGCCATGAGCGCGGAACGCCTCGTCGACGGCCATCACGCGCTTGGCGTAGGCCGTGGTCCATTCCGCCGTGCCGGGCTGCAGCGTGCGGCCGTCGACCGTGAGCGGCTGGTGGTCGTTGACGCCGATCATCATCACCGCGACGTCGATCTTTTCGCGCGAGGACGCGGCGGACGCGGGTGTCGCGGCCTTCTCCACCGTCTTGCCGTCCACGATCCTGCCGCCGAAGGCCTTGCCCTCGCTGGGTTTAGCCTCGGGCTTCTCGCCGGCGCGGCTGCCGAGCAGCTCCGCGATGGTCTTCGGCCAGTCGTAGGCGTCCGTCGCCACCAGCCCGGTGGAGGCGCGGGCCTTCTGCTCCACGGCGATGTCGGGGCGGTCGGTGAGCGCCTCGTCGAGGCCTTGACCGAGCATCTGGCCCAGGCTGTCGCCGAACACGGCGACGAACACGCTGGCATTCTTCGGTGCCGCCTTCGCCGCCTCGCGCGGAGCGGCCTCGACCGGGCGGCGTGCGGCGCGGCGGCGCGGCCGGGCGTACCCCTGGTCGGAGGGCTGGCGTGGCGCATAGCCGTCGGAGCCGTAGCCGGGATAACTCGGCGCGCCCTGGTTCGGGCGGGGGAACCCGCCGAACAGGTTGCCGAACCAGCCGAACCCCTGCGCGGCCGCCGGCGTCGCCAGACCCAAGGTCGCAGCGAGGGGGATCGCGAGCAGGATCAGGGCAAGCGCCGCGAGCCGCCGGCGTAGGAAGAAGCGCATGGGGACCTCCATGACGCCATCCATACCGCGGGCGGGGGGCGTCGACCAAGCTTGGCCTTGGAGCGTCCAGCCGAAAACTGCGTCAGCGAACTTCGGAAAATCCGATGCTGTCGCGCGAGACGCCTTCGCTGGCGGGAGCGCCGCGGCAAAACCGCTGGCGCGCGTCCCGCTCCGATGCTGTAGAACCCGGCATGAGCGCCACCGCACCCTCGCCGCCCGCCGTGCATGCCCTGTTCGGTCTGCCGCCGGCGAGCCTCCTCGAGCGCGGCCGAGCCGGGGATCAGCGGCGAGAACTGCCGCGCGCCGG
>CALMRL010000061.1 GCA_937873345.1 uncultured Beijerinckiaceae bacterium
GTTCGAGCTCCTGTTCATCAACGCGCTGCCGGCGAAGGACAAACAGAAGATGAACGCCGAGAACCTAGACTTCCAACTGTTCTACTTCCTGGTGCCGCTCGCGTTCTCGGCGGTGGTGATCGTGCTCTTCGAGCGCCGCCGCCTCGACCATGTGCTGCACCGCGAGCCGATGGTGCCGCCCGCCTGCTCGAAGGGGACGGCCGGGGAGACCGCCTGAGGAACCCCGACGCCGCAGTCGCCCCTCCGGCCGGCCGGAGTCGCCGCTCAGGCGCGGTAGTGCTGCAGCCGCGTGGTGCGCAGGCCCGCCAGCCCGTGCTGGTCGATCGACATCTGCCACGACAGGAACTCGTCGACCGTGAGCGTGTAGCGGTGGCAGGCCTCCTCCAGCGACAGCAGACCGCCGCGCACCGCCGCGACCACCTCCGCCTTGCGGCGTATCACCCAGCGCTTGGTGCCGCTCGGCGGCAGGTCGGCGATGGTCAGCGGGCTGCCGTCGGGGCCGATGACGTATTTCACGCGGGGGCGCAGGCTCTCACTCATCACTTGTACTCACGGACACATCGTTCCACCACTGCAGAATAGACGTCTCCGTTTAATATTCGCCTAAAACAACAATCCCCAAAAAGTTAAGCTATTACGACCTTCCGCTGTAGTTTCGTGAAAAAATCCGCGACAATTTGTTCAGGAATGGGTCACCTGCGGCGGGATGCACGGCGGGAGGCGGAAGTGTTGTGATCCGCCACTTGACGAGGCGGCGATCTCCGCTCCTCCCTTGCTCCCAGGCGCAGGCGGGACTCCGCGCAGGACCCTTGCGGCGGGACCAAGCCAGCCGATATGCCTGCCTGAGGCCGGCAACGCCGGCGGCTCGAACGCACCCGGCGCGACGGATCCTTGGACGCCTTGAACAGCCTCGACATCGCCAAGCCGCCCGGCGACACCCGGGTCGTCGTCGCCATGTCCGGCGGCGTCGACTCCTCGGTGGTCGCGGCAATGCTGCGTACCGAGGGCTACGACGTTGTCGGCATCACCCTGCAGCTCTACGCCGATCGCCAAGGGGCAAGGGATGCGCCCCGCCGCGGCACCTGCTGCGCCGGCCGCGACATCGCCGACGCCCGCTCGGTCGCCGCCCGGCTCGGCATCCCGCACTACGTGCTCGACTACGAGAGGCGCTTCCATGAGGCGGTGATCGCGCCCTTCGCCGCGAGCTACGCCCGGGGCGAGACGCCGATCCCCTGCGCCAGCTGCAACGATCGGGTGAAGTTCACCGACCTGCTCGCGACCGCCCTCGACCTGGGCGCCGATGCGCTCGCCACCGGACACTATTGCGTCACGCGCGCCCACCCCGCG
>CALMRL010000062.1 GCA_937873345.1 uncultured Beijerinckiaceae bacterium
CATACACGTCGGCCGTGAGGGTGTTGATCAGCACCGACAGCATCTGATGCGCGAAGCCGCCGATGCAGAAGAGCGCGATGGCCGTGTAGGGGCTCGCCGCGAGGCCGATGCAGCCGGGCGCGATCATCAGCACGGCCGCGAGCGCGAAGCCCGCGATGCGGGACGGCACGAGCGCGAGGCCGAAGCGGCGCATCAGCGCCGGCGAGACGTAGCCCCCGAGGATGCCGCCGATGTCGGCCGCGAGGAACGGCAGCCAGGCGAAGAGCGCGATCTGCGTGAGGTCCATGCCGCGCTCGGTCGCGAGATAGAGCGGGATCCAGAAGCTGAACGTCTGCCAGGCCGGCTCCGCCAGTGCCCGCGGCACCGCGAGCGTCCAGAACTTCGCGGTGGAAACGATCTCGCCGGCGCCGGAAGCGCGGTCGGACCCAGCCGGGCGCCCGGAGGCGGCGGGGCGCCCGGCCGTGATGAGGGCGAGTTCCGCCGGCGACAGGGCGGCGTGTCGCTCCGGGGTGCGATAGAACCAGAACCAGGCTGCGGCCCAGACCAGCCCGAGCGCTCCCGTCACCACGAAGGCGGCGCGCCAGTCCGCGGCGAGCGACACCGCGACGACGAGCGGCGGCGCGATCAAGGCCCCGAGCGACGTGCCGGCGTTGAACCAGCCGACCGCGACGGAGCGCTCGCGCGCCGGAAACCATTCCGCGATGGCCGAGCCAGCCGCCCGCCAGCGCGTGCAGCATGTTGGCGAGCGACCATGCGACCGCGAAGAGCGCGAAGCCGAGGCGCAGGCCGACATGGTCGACCACCCAGCCGCAGACGGGCTGCATGGCCGTGTAGGCGAGCTGAAACGCCCCGACCACGTAGCTGTATTGCTGCGTGGTGATGCCGAGGACGCTCTTCAGCTCGGGGGCGAGCACGCCGAGCGAGTTGCGGGCCAGATAGTTGAGAATGGTGCCGGCGCTGATCAGCCCGACGATCCACCAGCGCAGGCCCCGGACGGTCCGCATCAGCCGTTCACCGCCATCGAGGCTGCCCCCGAACGCCGGCCAGGCACCGGCAGGCCCGCGGAACGCTCAGGCCCCGCGCTCCCGCCGCGCCGCCCGTAGGCGCTGGAAGTCCTCGCCGGCGTGGTGGGACGATCGCGTCAGCGGCGAAGCCGACACCACGAGGAAGCCCTTCGCCAGGGCCACGGTCTCGTAGGCCTTGAAGGCGTCCGGCGTGACGAAGCTCTTCACCGGGTGGTGCTTGCGCGTCGGCTGGAGGTACTGGCCGACCGTCAGGAAGTCGATGTCGGCCGAGCGCATGTCGTCCATCACCTGCAGCACCTCGGTGCGCTCCTCGCCGAGGCCCACCATGATGCCGGATTTGGTGAAGATGGAGGCGTCGAGATCCTTCACTCGCTGCAGCAGCCGCAGCGAGTGGAAATAGCGCGCGCCCGGCCGCACCGACAGGTACAGCGACGGGACGGTCTCGAGGTTGTGGTTGAACACGTCGGGCCGGGCGTCGACCACGACCTCGAGCGCGCCGGGCTTGCGCAGGAAATCGGGCGTAAGCACCTCGATGGTGGTCCCC
>CALMRL010000063.1 GCA_937873345.1 uncultured Beijerinckiaceae bacterium
GAACGAGATCGAGCGCCAGGGCTCGCCGGGCGTACCCGACAACGCCACCACCGAGAACGTCGACGTGCCGGCGCGCCCCGTGGCGATGGTGAAGGGGCAGTCGAGCTACGATGAGGCCTTCAAGTCGATCAAGGCGTCGCTCGACACGGTGAAGACGACCATGGACAAGGCCGGGCTGCAGCCGTCGGGCCACCCCATCACGATCTTCTCCGCGCCCGACGACAAGGGCTTCAAGTTCCAGGCCGGCTTCCCGCTCGGCGCCAAGCCGGACAAGACCGATCTCGGCGACGGCGTGAGCGCCGGCACCTCGCCCTCGGGCAAGGCGATCAAGTTCCAGCACCGCGGCGCCTACGAGGACATCGACTCGACCTACGACGTCATCACCGCCTTTCTCGATGCCAAGGGCATGCAGGTCGACAGCCCCTACATCGAGGAGTACCTGACGGAACTGACGACGCCCGACGACCCCAACCTCCAGGTCGACATCTACGTCTTCGTGAAGTAGCCGGCCGCCCTGCGCCGGCCTTGCGGGGTCGCGTGGCGCCGTCCAGCCTGCCGCAAGCCGGCGACGTCACGCTCGGCGGCATCCGCCGGCAGACGCGGGGAGCGTGACCATGCACGGGTTCCTGACCTATCTCGCCCGCCGCAAGGCCCGGCCTTGGGCGAAATATGCCGCCACGATCGCCCTGCTCATCCTGATCACCGCCTTCCGCATCGTGGTGCCGCTCGATGTCGCCCCCTTCCTTCTCTATCTGCCGGTCGTCTTCCTGCTTGCCGTCGCCTTCGGCGAGCGCGCCGGCGTCCTGGCCATCGCCCTGTCCTGCGTGGCGGCGGCGAGCTTCTTCAGCCATCCCGGACCGGCCCTCTGGCAGTTGACCGGCCCGCAGTGGATCGCGGTCTGCGAGTACCTGATCGTCGGCGCCGTGATGATCCGGGTGTGCGGGGCGCTGCGCAAGGTGATCCACGTCAACGAGGCGGCGGTGGAGCGGCTGCGGGCGAGCGAGGCGGGGATGCGCGCCATCCTCGACACGGTGCCGGTCGGCATCCTGTTCGCCGAAGCGCCGTCGGGGCGCATCGTCGGCCGCAACAAGCTGATGGACGAGATCGTCGGCACGGCGAACGGCGAGGTGCGCTCGCTCGCGGACTATGGCCGCTGGCGATCCTTCCACGCCGATGGCCGCCCCGTCGAGGCGGCTGATTATCCGCTCGCCCGCGTGATCCGGCGGGAAGCCCGCGACGCCTCGCTGGAGGTGCACTACGAACGCCGCGACGGCCGCCGCATGTGGCTGGAGCTGCATGCCCGGCCGATGGAGGACGAAGCGGGGACCCTGACCGGCGCCGTGGTCGCCGTATCCGATATCGATCGCCGCAAGCGCTCCGAGGCCCATCAGGCGAGCCTCAGCGCCGAGCTACGGCAGCGCAGTCAGGAAGCCGAGAGGGCTCGCGCGGAAGCCGAAGCGGCGCAGGAGGCGGCCGAGGCCGCGAACCGGGCGAAAAGCGCCTTCCTCGCCAACATGAGCCACGAGCTGCGCACCCCGCTCTCCGCGGTGATCGGCTATACCGAGTTGCTGGAAGAGGAGGCGAGCGACGTCGGCGAGCCGGCGCTGCTGACCGACCTCGCCAAGATCAAGAGCAACGCCAAGCACCTGCTCAGCCTGATCAACGACGTCCTCGACCTGTCCAAGGTCGAGGCGAACAAGATGGAGGTGATCGGCGAGACGGTCGCCGTGGCCGACTTCGTCACGGAGGTGGCGACCACCGTCGATGCCCTGATGCGACAGAAGAACAACCTGCTCGATGTCGACCTCGGCCCCGACCTCGGCACGATGCACACCGATGCGGTGAAGCTCAGGCAGTGCCTGTTCAACCTGCTCGGCAACGCCGGCAAGTTCACGGAAGGCGGCCGCGTCACCCTGAGGGTGCGCCGGCAGGGGGATGTGGACGGGGGCGAGGTGCTGTTCGCCGTTGCCGATACCGGCATCGGCATGACCTCCGAGCAGGTCTCGCGCCTGTTCCAGCGCTTCACCCAGGCCGACGAGAGCACGACGCGGCGCTTCGGCGGCACCGGCCTCGGCCTCGCCCTGACCCGCGCGCTGGCGCGCCTGCTCGGCGGCGGCGTCGACGTGGAGAGCCGGCTTGGCGAAGGCACCACCTTCACCCTGCGCATCCCCGCCACCCTGCCCCGCGCCGGATCGATCGCCGAGGCGGCGGCGCGGCACGAGCCGGCCGACGACTCGGTCCGGTCGCTCGGGGACGCGCGTCCGCTGGTGCTGGTGATCGACGACGAGGCGTCGCAGCGCGAGTTGCTGACGCGCTTTCTCAACCGCCAGAACTATGCCGTGTGCGCCGCGGGCGATGGCGTCGCGGGACTGGAGCTCGCCCGCTCGCTGCGCCCCCGAGTGATCCTGCTCGACGTGATGATGCCGAAAACCGACGGCTGGACGGTGCTGCGCACCCTCAAGGCCGATCCCGCCACCGCCGATATCCCCGTCGTCATCGTCTCCTTCGTCGCCGATGCGAGGCCTCAGACGTCGGCAGGCATCTCGCTCGGCGCGTCACTCGGCGCCAGCGAGATCGTGTCGAAGCCGATCGACTGGGGGCGGCTGAAGCTCCTCCTCGATCGGCTAAGCCGAGCCGGCGGCAGCGTGCTGGTGGTCGACGACGACGCAGACCTGCGCGCCCGGTTGCGCGCTGGTCTGGAGCGCCATGGCTGGGCCGTCCGCGAGGCCGCCGACGGCGCGCAGGCCCTGGTCGAGGTGGCACGGGTGCCGCCGCATGTGATCCTGCTCGATCTTGCCATGCCGGTGATGGACGGTTTCGCCTTCCTGGACGAGTTGCGCGACGTGCGCGGCGGCGCGGAGGTGCCGGTGGTGGTGCTGAGCGCCCGCGACGTGACGGCGAGCGAGCGCGAGCGGCTCGCGGAGGCCAAGCGCGTGCTGCGCAAGGACGCGACGAGCATGGATGCGCTGGCGGCGGAGCTGCGGGCGGTTCGCCCTGTTGCGCAGTCGATCGACGCGGCGTAGCGCCGCAGCCTTCGAGGCCGGTTCACCGAGCCTTTCACGCGGGCGGCACGCGAGGAAGATAGCCACCGTTTCCAGATGGACATTCGACCGCACCCGCCGCAAGACCGGCCGATCGTCCGGGATCGATGAAGGGCCGATGCGGCTCGCTAGGGATGGTGGCACCAGGTTTTGCACTCTCCATCCAACATGGGCGTCGATGCCTCGACCGTCCGCCAGGCGGTCGCACTGATGCCCTGCCCAGCGTGGGCCACCGACGCGGATGGCGCGCTGGACTGCGCCAACGAGCTGCTGGGCGCGCTCACCGGCCTGTCCTCCGCCGAGGTGCTCGCGGGAGGTCTCGCCTCGCTCGTGCATCCGCACGAACACGACCGTCTCGCCGAGGAGCTGGCCCGCTGCGCGGCCGGGCGGCAGATTGACGGCGTCGCGGCTCGGATGCGCGTCGCCGGCGGCGGCCATCGCTGGCACCACCTGAAGATGGCCCCGATCTCGGGCGGCCCGGCCCTCTTCATCGGCACCGCCACGGACATCGATGTCCAGGTCACGGCGCTCGAGGCGCTGAGCAGGGACAACGAGGAGCTGGAGCGCGACGTGTTCCGCCAGCTCCACGAGCTGAACCGCAGTCGCTCGCGGCTGCAGACGATCTTCGACACCTGCCCCGACATCCTCTACCTGTTGCGCCTGTCGCGCGACGGCAGCCTCGTCTTCGAGGACGCCAACAGGGCGGCCGACCTTTTGTTCGCCATGGAAGGAAGCGCGCTGCGCGGCCAGGCCGTCGCCACCGTGCCGGCCGTCGAGGCGACGGACAGCATCGTTGCCCACGCTCGCCAGGCGCTGCGCGGCGATGCCGTCTCCTATGTCGTCGAGGGCCGCATCCCGCCGCGCACGCCGGCCGTCGTTCAGCTCGTCGGCGTCGCCGTGGATTATGCCAACGAGGAGGAGGGCCTCGTCCTGTTCTGCGGCCGCGACATCACCCGGCAGAGAGCGGCCGAGGAGGCGCTGCGCCAGAGCCAGAAGATGGAGGCGGTCGGCCAGCTCACGGGCGGCCTGGCGCATGACTTCAACAACCTGCTCACCGGCATCATGGGCTCGCTCGACCTGCTGGAAACCCGCATCGGCCAGGGCCGCACCGACCGCATCGAGCGCTACATCCGCACGGCGCAGGAGGCAGCGAAGCGCGCGGCCTCGCTGACCCACCGCCTGCTGGCCTTCTCGCGGCAGCAGACGCTCGACCCCAAGCCGAGCGACATCAACGCTCTGGTCGCCGGCATGGAGGAGCTGCTGCGCCGCACCGTCGGCCCGGAGATCAGTCTGGAGGTGGTGCGCGAGCCGGAGCTGTGGACGGTGCTCGTCGACGTCAGCCAGCTCGAGAACGCGCTGCTCAACCTGTGCATCAACGCTCGCGACGCGATGCCGAACGGCGGACGCATCATCGTCGACACCCGCAACTTGCGGCTCGGCGCCCGCGACGCCGGCGAGCGCGAACTGCCGCCCGGCGACTACGTCGCGCTCTCCGTCACCGACAACGGCAGCGGCATGCCGCCGGAGGTCGCGGCGCGCATCTTCGAGCCGTTCTTCACGACCAAGCCGATGGGGTCCGGCACCGGGCTCGGCCTGTCGATGATCTACGGCTTCGCCCGGCAATCCGGCGGCAACGTGCGCGTCCACACGAGGCCCCGCCTCGGCACCACCATGCGCATCGTGCTGCCCCGCCACCACGGCAAGGCTGAACACGACGACGAGCGCGCCGCGCCCGATGCGGTGCCCCGCGCCAAGGCCGGCGAAAGCGTGCTCATCATCGACGACGAACATGCCGTGCGTTCCCTCGCCGGCGAGATCCTCGACGAGCTCGGCTACAGGACGGCCGCCGCCGCCAACGGCCGCGACGGGCTGAAGCTGTTGCATTCGGCCGAGCGTTACGACCTGCTCGTCACGGATGTCGGCATGCCCGGTGGGCTGAACGGCCGGCAGGTCGCCGAGGCGGCGCGCAAGATGCGTCCCGCGCTGAAGGTCCTGTTCATCACGGGCTACGCCGAGGGGGCGGTCCTCACCGGGGGCCAGATGGCGAGCGGGGCACAGGTGCTGACCAAGCCCTTCGCAATGGATGCGCTGGCGATCAAGGTGCGCCAACTGATCGACGAGCGCTGACGGGTCAGGCGCTGGAGCTGCGCGCCAGCAGCTCGCCGATCTGCGCCGTCAGCCGGGCGAAGTCGACGGGCTTGGGGTGGTAGTCGTCGCAGCCGGCGGCCAGCGCCTTCTCCCTGTCGCCGCTCATCGCATGGGCGGTCAGCGCGATCAGCGGCGTGCGGTCGCTCGCCTCGCGCAGGGTGCGGGCGACGGTCCAGCCGTCCATCACCGGCAGGTCCATGTCGAGCAGCACCAGGTCGGGGGCCTGCGCGGTCACGGCATCGAGCGCCTGCCGGCCATCATGGGCGAGGATCACCTCGAAGCCGCGCTTGCGCAGCCGCCGCGACAGGAAATCCCAGAGTTCTTCGTGGTCCTCGACGAGGAGCAGCTTGGTCATCGCGGTCTCGATCGAGAGTGCGGGAGCTGGACGGATGAATGCGGCACAGGCTGCGTGCTTCATGCCGCGACGACGGCACGGCTGCAACGGCCGCTTTGAACGATAAGGCGTTTCAGGGTTCCCGGCCGCCGCGCGGCTCTGCTCGAACGAGGCTCAGTTCGAACGAGGCTTGGCCCGCAACGTCGCCATCGCGGCCGCGGGGTCCTCGGGCCAGAGGTGCTTGGGATAGCGCCCGCGCATCTCCGAGCGCACCGCAGCCCACGAGCCGCGCCAGAAGCCGGGCAGATCGCGGGTGACCTGGATCGGCCGGCCGGCCGGCGACAGCAGGGCGAGCGTGAGCGGCACGCCGCCGGCGAGCAAGGGGTGGGCCGCGAGGCCGTACAGCTCCTGCACCTTGACCGACAGCGTCGGCCCCGCTTCGGCGGCATAGTCC
>CALMRL010000064.1 GCA_937873345.1 uncultured Beijerinckiaceae bacterium
GGTGGCGCTGCTGCGCGACGCCCTGCGCCTCAAGGCGGATTGGCTGCGGACGCGGCGCCTGTTCAGCAGCGGCCTGTCGCATCCGCTGACGCGGCCCTTCCTCGAGCGGCTGGCCCGTGACGGCTCGCTCGACGTCGCGGCGCTGACGGTCGGCGGCGCGCTCGCCGCGGTAGAGATCGGCCTGAGCGATGCGGGCGCTTATCGCTCGCTCCTCACCGCCTACGACCAGCGTTTCGCGGAGGGTGCGCCGGGTCATGCCCTCACGGCGAGGGCGGTCGAGGCGGCGCACGCGGCGGGGTCGGCGTGCTTCGATTTCCTCGCGCCGGCCGATGGCAGCAAGGCGCGTTGGGCGAGCGGCGAAGTGCGGCTTCGTACCACCGCCATGGCCCTGTCCTGGCGCGGGCGGCTCGGCCTCTGCGGCTACCGGCTGCGTCCTCTCGCGAAGCGGGGGCTGATCGCGGCGGGACGCCTGCGCCTGCGATCCCGCGGCGACGACACGGCATCGGTGCGGACGCGGCACGGCGCGGTTCTGCGGACGCAGGCGGTGCGCTGAGGGCGGCCACCTCTCCCGGGCGTCAACCCATCGCAGAGCCCGGTCTCGCCTCGCCGACACCCGTGCCCGAGATGGCAACCGGGCTCCTAGGCCGGCTCGACAACGAGGCGCCGGCATCGGCGGGCAAGCGGATGAAGGCGACGAGCGAACTCGTCGAGACCGCCGCCACCGCCAGGAACGCCCAGTGGAAGTCGGACAGCTGCAGCCCGCCGCCGTGCGTTGAGCGTGCGATCTGCAGCACGCCGGCGCCGAGCGCCACCCCGACGGAGAGTGCGAGCTGCTGCGCCACCGCGGCGAAGGAGACGGCGCGGCTCATCGCGGCCTGGTCGATGTCGGCATAGGCGATGGCGTTGATGCCCGTGAACTGCAACGAGCGGAAATAGCCGCCGGCGAGCAGGATGCCGAGGATCAGCGCGATCGGCGTCGTTGGCGACAGCAGGCCGTTGATGGCGATGAAACCGATGCCGATCGCCCCGTTCCACACCAACACGCGGCGGAAGCCGACAAGGTTGAGGATGGGCGAGGCGGTCGCCTTCATCGCCATCGCCCCCATCGCCGCGACGAAGGTGGTGAGCCCTGAGCGCAGCGGCGTCATGCCGAAGCCGAGCTGCAGCATCAGCGGCAGCAGCAGCGGCACGGCGCCGACGCCGATGCGGAACAGCGAGCCGCCGGTCAGCGAGACGCGGAAGGTCGGGACCTTGAGGAGCGAGAGGTCGATGACGGGGTGGGGGACGCGCCGGGCATGGCGGACGTAGAGCGCGAAGACCACCATGCCGAAGACGATCAGCGCGAGCACGACCGGCAGCGGCGCGAAGGAGCGGCCGAGCAGCGTCAGGCCGAACACGATGGCTGACAGGCCGATGCCGCTCAGCGCGAAGCCGGCGACATCGAGCGGCCGGACGTGATCGTCGCGGACGTTCTCGATGAACAGCGTCACCAGGGTGATGCCGACGATGCCGATCGGCACGTTGATCCAGAAGATGTAGCGCCAGTGAAAGTAGGTGGTGATGAAGCCGCCGACCGGCGGCCCGAGCATCGGCCCGAGCAGCGCCGGCACGGTGAGGAAGGACATCGCCTTGACGAGGTCGTGCCGCTCGACCGAGCGCAGCAGCAGCAGGCGCCCGACCGGCACCATCATCGCGCCGCCGACGCCCTGCACCACGCGGGCCAGCACGAAGCCGGTCAGCGACGAGGAGAAGCCGCACAGGATTGAGCCCCCGGTGAAGACCATGATCGCCAGGCGGAACACGGTGCGCGTGCCGTAGCGATCGGCGACCCAGCCGCTCGCCGGGATGAACACGGCCAGCGCCAGGAGATAGGAGGTCAGCGCCAGCTTCAGTGCGATCGGATCCTCGTGCAGGTCGCGGGCGATCGCCGGCAGCGAGGTCGAGATCACCGTGCCGTCGAGGTTCTCCATCAGGAGCGCACAGGCGACGATCAGGGCGGTAAGGGCGTAGCGCGGCAAAAACTGCCTCCGGCCGGTATGTGCCGGCGGTGGCCGGGGCTGGAACGCATCTAGGCGTCGCCGGGCGCTTTGCGAGGCGGGCGGCACGCTTGCCGGCGAGGCGGCCTTCACGATGCGCGGAGATCGTCGCGGTTTCCCCGCCGTCACGCGGCTGTCGCGCCAGCCGGCCTCCGCCGCCGCCGGCGTCAGCAGCGAAGCGATCCACCGCTGGGCGTGCCTGCGCTTGGCCGACTGATCCCAACGCCTCGTCGATAGTTGCGGCGCCTGCCGATGCCGCTTGCGGGTCAGCGCTAGCTCAATGTGCGATTCTCGCTGAAACCACCGCAATGTCAGCGACTTGCGGTGGTGGGCGCGACAGGGATTGAACCTGTGACCCCACCCATGTCAAGGGTGTGCTCTCCCGCTGAGCTACGCGCCCGCGACCGCTGCGGCGGTCGGATGAGACGGCGGTATAGCGGCAGCATCAGCGCGACGCAACCGGCTTCCGCGCTGCCGGGCGACGGGTTCATCGAGCGGTGAGGGGACGCAGCCGGAACACGGCGATCGGCGTGCCGGCGATCGGCACTGGCTCCAGCCAGGATGGGACGCGGCCCGAGAGTAAGGCGGCGGCGAGGCTCGCGGGGAAGCGGCGGGCGAGCTGCTCCGTCTCCGGCAAGCCTCCGCAGATCATCACGTAGTCGAGTGGGCGCGAGCGCGCGACACGCTCCGCCCGCGCGGGATCGGCCGTCGCGAGGTCGAAGTGGAAGCGGTTGCCGTCGTTGTCGCGATGGAAGGCGGCGGCGTAGGGGTCCAGCGCGGTGTGCACCAGCAGGAAGGAGCCGGCATCGACCGGCGCGTCGACCGTGCCGCGCCAGCCCGCCAACGGCGCGAAGGCCGCCGGCGCCAGGCAGTCGTCGGCCGGCTCCGCGTGATCCCCCGTTGAGGTGGTGCTGATCGTCGGGGCCGGTTTGGGCGTGGCAAAGGCCGACGCGGCCAGGGTCGCCGCCACCGCGGTGAAGGGGAAGAGCAGAGCGAGCGACAGCGACGCCAGCACCGGCCTGCCGCGTCCCTGCCAGAACTCCCTGGTCGCAGCGACGGCGTAAACGCCGCCGAGGATGGCGATCGCACCGATCGAGGACAGCACCCGCACCTGCCACAACGACAGGGCGAGGCCGGTGCCGATGATGGCCGCGACGATCGCGAACCGGCTGCGCCGCAGCCCAGGACAGTCGCATCGCCTCGATACCGCCGCCGCGAGACAGCCGGTCAGCCCGAGGGTGATCGGAAGGGCGGAGGCGATGGCGCCCACCGGATCGCGCCTGAGCAGCGTCGCGAGCGGCAGCGATTCCGCGACTTCGGCGAGCCAAAGCTGTCGGACCAGCGGGTCGACGGCGCCGAAGGGATTGCCGAGGCAGGCGGGCGCCGCCAGCACGGTGAAGAGCAGCGCGGCCGCGCCGAGGAGGCAGACCGCCGCGGCGCGGTGAAGCCTGTTGTCCAGCCGCCGAGCGGTCAATGCGGCGAAGCCGAGGGCGCCGATCATTCCGGCCCCGAGGTGCGCGGTGCCGTAGGCGTCGCATACCGCCTCGCCGTAGCGCGTGGGTGCGGTGATCGCGGCATAGGCGAGCGGCAGGCCGAGGCCGAGGCTGGCGGCGAACCAGCCGAGTGGACGGCGCATCGCCTCGCCCCGCCACGCCCAGAGCGCGACGAGGGCGGCGGCGAGGATGCCGAGGAAGGGCATGTCCTCGAGGTTGATCGCCAGCGACAGGCCAGTGAGCAGGCCGGCGGTCGCGGCGCGGCGGGCGCGGGCCGCGTCGAGGCTTTCCAGCACCGCTGTCAACGCCAGGATGAGGATCAGCACCTGCGGCGCGTGATGGTCGATGCGCCCGGGCGCGAACTGCATGATGCCGGTGCCGCTGAGCAGCACGCCCGCGATCGCCGGCACGGCCGCTTCCGGCCCGAGCAGGAGCCGGGCGAGGCGCGCGATGCCGGCGAACAGCGCCAGGGTGAGCAGGAGGGGATAGGCGAGGCAGGCTAGCCGCTCGGCGGTCGCAGGCTCCGTGGCGATCCCGAACAGCCGCACCAGCGCCGTCGTCGGCAGGTCGGCGAGGCGCGACCAGTGCATCACCGTGCCGGAGGGCGGATCGAGGCGCGGCACGAGCATGTCGAACCAGCCCTGACCGGCGAGCAGGGCGCGCACCTGTACCATGTGCATAGCGTCGTCGGTGTCGAAGAAGGCGCCGTCGCGCCACACCGCGAGCGCCTGCGAGCGCTGCATCGCGAAGGAGGCGAGGGTGGCGGCGAGGGCGAAGAGAGCCGTCTCGCCGGTGCGCGTGCGCGGCTCGCGGCGCGAGACCGTCCCCGCCACCTCGACCGCCGTCATGCCGCGCGCCGTCATCGCCCCATCTCCCAGGGCATTCCCCAGACCCGCGAGGCTAGCGCCCGTCGCTTAACGCGGCATTAAGGATCGTCAGGCCGCAAGCATCCGGTTGACCTCGTTGACGAGGTCCTTGAGGTGGAACGGCTTGGACAGCACCTTGGCTTGCTTCGGCGTGTTGCTGTCGGGGTTGAGCGCCACCGCGGCGAAGCCGGTGATGAACATCACCTTGATGTCGGGGTCGAGTTCGGTGGCGCGGCGCGCCAGCTCGATGCCGTCCATCTCCGGCATCACGATGTCGGTGAGCAACAGCTCGAACGGTTCTTCACGCAGGCGGTTGTAGGCCGACAGGCCGTTGTCGAAGGACGAGACGTCGTAGCCGGCGTTCGCCAGCGCCTTGGCGAGAAAGCGGCGCATGTCGTTGTCGTCCTCCGCCAGCAGGATCTTGCCGCCCGCCACGCCGTCGTCTTCGCTCATGTTCGTTCCAGCTGATCATGCAGGCCGCAGGTGGCGCGAGGCCCGCGGGCCACGCTGTCGTCGCATTTGATGCCACGAACGCTTGGTCTTGGACAGAGCGCCGCATGTCACGTCGCCGCAAAAAGCATCGGCTTGCGAGATCGCGACCGAAGCGTCATGAAAGCGTGATGAACAACGAGCAGCCGGGAGCCGCGTTCGCCGGTGCCGTCGCCTCGAGCGACCCGGAGCTGCGTCCTCCCTTCGAGATCGTCGAGACGGCCGCGCCGGCCTGTCCGATCGTGCTGTCGTCGCCGCATTCCGGCTCGATCTACCCCGATCGCTTCCTCAACTCCTCGCGGCTCGACGCGGTGGCGCTGCGACGCTCCGAGGACGCCTTCGTCGACGAGCTGTTCGCCGGGGCGGCGGCGATCGGCGCACCACTCCTGCGTGCCCGCTTCCCCCGTGCCTATCTCGACCTCAACCGCGAGCCCTACGAGCTCGATCCGCGGATGTTCGACGGCCGCCTGCCCGGCTTCGTCAACACCCGGTCGATGCGCGTCGCCGGCGGGCTCGGCACGATCGCCAAGGTGGTCGGCGAATCCCAAGAAATCTATGCCGGCCGCCTCAGCGTGGCGGAGGGGCTGGAACGTATCGAGCAGCTCTACAAGCCCTACCATACCGCATTGCGAGGATTGCTCGACCGGGCGCACCGCCTGTTCGGCGTCGCGGTGCTGATCGATTGCCATTCGATGCCGTCGCTGCCCGCGCCGGGCGGTGGCGGCGAGCGCCGCCTCGCAGCGGATTTCGTGGTGGGCGACCGCTATGGCACCTCGAGCCATCCGGCGTTCGTCCAGGTCGTGGAGCAGGCGATCGCCGGGGCAGGTTATCTCGTGCAGCGCAACAGGCCGTATGCGGGGGGCTTCATCACCGAGCACTACGGCGCTCCCGATCGCGGCTTTCACGCCATCCAGATCGAGATCAACCGTTCGCTCTACATGGACGAGCGGCTGCTGCGCCGTCTCGACGGGTTCGACCGTCTGCTTCGCGATCTGACGGCGATGCTGACGATACTCGCCGAAGCGACGCTCAGCCCGATGCAGCGCAAGGCTGCCGCGGAGTAGAAGGATGCCGCGGAGCGGCGAACGATCGGGCTGAACGAAAAAAGAGCCGCCTGCGCGAGGCCGGCGGCCCAAGTCTAGGGAGGAAACGCCCAAAGAGGGCACGGCGGCAACAGCGTTGCCGCGCTGCAGCAAGATGTACGTGCGTTGCACAAAAAGCAAGGGCCCTCGACCACCGCGAGTGGGCTTTCGGCACGACGCAGGGTCGTCCTGCAACATCCGCACGCATCGTCACGGTATCGCGCTCCGTTCCTTCGACGGTTGCAGGGCAGCGTAGTGCGTGGCACGCGTTGGGGGAGACCCGCCGACGGCCACGCCTTGCGGAGCCAGTCGGCGCCACCGCGAGGAAGGCCCGGCATGCTCGACCGGCCAGGGGAGGGTTCGTCATGGGCGCCGTTGATTTCGCTGCCTTCGTCGATAGGCTCGGCGACATCGCGGCCGAGACGATCCTGCCGTTCTTCCGCACCGGGATCGGCGCCGAGGACAAGAACAAGGGCGGCCGTTTCGATCCCGTCACCGAGGCCGACCGCGCCGCCGAGGTGGCGATGCGTCGGCTGATCGAGGCGCAGTTCCCGACCCACGGCATCGTCGGCGAGGAGTTCGGCACGGTGCGCGGCGACGCCGAATACGTCTGGGTCCTCGACCCCATCGACGGCACCAAGGCCTTCATCTCCGGCCTGCCGACCTGGGGCGTGCTGATCGGCCTGCTGCATCGTGGCCGGCCCTGCTACGGCACGATGGTGCAGCCCTTCACGCGCGAGCGCTTCGTCGGCGACGGCACCAAGGCGCACTGGCGCGGCTCCGGCCTCGGCGAGATGCGCGCAAGCCGACGCCTCGGCACGCGACGCTGCGCGACCCTGAAGGAGGCGACGCTGATGACGACGTCGCCGCTGCTCTACGAGGGCGACAAGCTCGATGCCTTACGCCGGCTGGAGGCGGAGGCCAAGCTGACCCGCTACGGCGTCGATTGCTACGCCTTCGCGATGCTCGCCGCCGGTCACGTCGACTGCGTGGTGGAGGCGGGGGTGCAGCCCTACGATGTGGTGGCTTTGATTCCCATCATCGAGGGCGCGGGCGGCGTCATTACCGATTGGAAGGGCGGCGATGCATCGCGCGGCGGCGACGTCCTCGCCTGCGGTGACAGGCGCCTGCACGACGAGGCGCTGGCCCGGCTCGGGGCCGCCGGACCCTCCTGAAACGAGGAACGCCCCCCGACCTAGACCGGGGGGCGTTCGCGACCTCGCGCGTTTTGTGGGTGGCTACTCCGCCGCCTGCGCCACCGGCTGCTTCTGCGCGTAGTGCGAGGCGATGACATCCATCGCCGCCTGCACGCCACCCTTGCGATAGGGGATGCCGGCAATCTCGAAGCCCATTTCGACGCCGGCCAGCGCGCCCATGATCGTCAGGTCGTTGGTGTCGCCGAGATGGCCGATGCGGAAGATCCTGTCGGCGATCTTGTTGAGGCCAGCGCCCAGCGACATGTCGAAGGTGTCGAGCACGATCTTGCGATAGGCGTCTCCACCCTTGCCGCCCGGCATCATCACGGCTGTCATCACCGGCGAGTGGTAGGGCTCGCGGGCGAGGTTCTCGAACCCCCACGCCGCGACCGCGGCGCGCGTCGCCTTGCCGAAGCGCTTGTGGCGGGCGAGGATGTTGTCGAAGCCCTCCTCGTGAATGAGGTCGACCGCCACGTCGAGGCCGTACAGGATCTGCGTCGCCGGCGTGTAGGGGAAGAAGCCGTTCTTGTTGGCGGCGAGCATGTCCTCCCACGACCAGTAGCCGCGCGGCATGGTGGCGGACTTCGACGCCTCGATCGCCTTGGCGCTGATCGCGTTGAAGGCGAGGCCCGGCGGCAGCATCATGCCTTTCTGCGAGCCGGCGACGGTGACGTCGATCTTCCACTCGTCGTGGCGCAGATCGGCCGAGCCGAGACCCGAAACCGTGTCGACCATGAACAGGGCAGGGTGGTTGTTGTCGTCGATCGCTTTGCGGATCGCTGGCAGATCGGAGAGAAGGCCGCCCGACGTCTCGTGGTGGACGACGCAGACCGCCTTGATCTCGTGGTTCTTATCGGCGGCGAGCTTCTCCGCGATCTTCTGCGGATCGACGCCGGTTCGCCAGTCGGAGGCGATGAAATCGGGCTTCAGGCCGAGACGCTGCGCCATCTGGTGCCAGAGCGTCGCGAACTGCCCGGTCTCGTACATCAGCACCTTGTCGCCGGGATTCAGCGTGTTGGTGAGCGCGGCTTCCCAAGCGCCCGAGCCGGAGGCGGGGAAGATCAGCACGTGGCTCTTGGTCTTGAAGACCGTCTTCACCTTGTCGAGCACGCGCAGCGCCATCTCCTGGAAGCGAGGGCCGCGGTGGTCGAGCACCTGGTAGTCCATCGCGCGGAGAACGCGGTCGGGGATCGGCGTCGGGCCGGGGATCTGCAGAAAATGACGTCCGGCCTTGCGCGGGGTGGTGCTCATCGCGAGGTCCTTCCTCCCAGGATACAAGCCTTCATGCGCGCGAAAGCGATCGCTGCCGAGGCGTTCTGAATCATCTAGGGCGGTGGATTCCATCGTTCAACGTCAATCTTCTTTGGTCCACCGTCACGGTTTTTGTGCGCTTGCCGTGCTCGATGCCTTTTCCGCAGGCAATGAGGCGCGGTGCAAAGGTCCGCTTCACGGGTCGGTCGGTTGCCGGCGGTTGGCGAAGCGCCTAAGCGGGTGCGGCAGCGAACGGGGGCGATGATGGCGCAGGCTCGAGGAGCGACGGCTCAGGGAGCGCGAACCGCTGCCGGCGCCGAATGGCGGCGCGTCGTCGTCAAGCTGTCGGGCGAGGCGCTGCAGGGCACGCAGTCCCACGGTCTCGACCAAGGCGTGCTGACGGCCATCGCCGGCGACCTCGCGCAGGCCGCGCAGGGCTCTGACGGGGGGCAGGGCACCGAGGTCGCCGTGGTCGTCGGCGGCGGCAACTTCTTCCGCGGCATCAAGGGCGCCGAAACCGGCATCGAGCGGGCGCGCGCCGACTCGATCGGCATGCTCGCCACGGTGATGAACGCGCTCGCCATCGAATACGCCGTGGAGAAGGCGGGACAGGCGGCCCGCGTACTCTCCGCCGTGCCGATGCCCTCGCTCTGCGAGCCCTATTCGCGACAGGCGGCGCTGCACCACCTCGACAAGCGCCGCGTGGTGATCCTGGCGGGCGGTACCGGCAACCCGTTCTTCACCACCGACACCGGCGCCGTGCTGCGCGGCGCGGAGCTGTCGTGCGACGCCATCCTCAAGGCGACCCAGGTCGATGGCGTGTACTCCGACGATCCCAAGCGCAATCCCGCCGCGACGCGCTTCAGCACGCTGACCCACGACGAGGCGATCGCCAGAAGCCTCGCGGTGATGGACACGGCCGCTTTCGCCCTTGCCCGCGAGAACCGAATTCCGATACTTGTCTTCTCGATCCAGAAGCCCGGTGCGATCTGCGATGCCCTCGCCGGCCGGGCGACGGCGACGCTGGTGACGCCTTGATCGAGTCCCCAATGCTGACTCTTCGAGGTCGGACCTCCGGGATCGGACCCTTGGGATCAACACTTTGGCATCGCGGCGCCTGCTCCGGCTTCTCGAAGGTTTTCCCGCTAGCGCGCAAGGCGGACGGGACGGTTCCGCGGCCGCGCCGGCACTGGGGCGCGCCGGCGGCAGGATGTAAGGCGACAACACGATGAGCGAGACGTTCGATCTTCCCGACCTGAAGCGCCGCATGGGCGGCGCCCTCGCCAGCCTGAAGCAGGAGCTGGGCGGGTTGCGCACGGGGCGGGCGACGACGAGCTTGCTCGAGCCGGTCGAGGTCGTTGCCTACGGCCAGCGCATGCCGATCAACACCGTCGCGACGCTCAGCGTCCCCGAACCGAGGATGATCTCGGTGCAGGTTTGGGACCGTTCTATGGTTAACGCCGTGGAGAAGGCGATCCGCGACAGCAACCTCGGCCTTTCGCCGACCACCGAGGGGCAGATCCTGCGCATCCGCATCCCCGAGCTGAACGAGCAGCGCCGCAAGGAGATGGTCAAGGTTGCCCATCGCTATACCGAGGAAGCCCGCATCGCCGTGCGCCATGTGCGTCGCGACGGCATCGACTCCCTGAAGAAGCTCGTCAAGGACAAGGGCCTCAGCGAGGACGACGGCAAGAAGTTCGAGGCCGACGTGCAGAAGGCGACCGACCAGATCGTCGGCGAGATCGACCAGACGCTAGCCGGCAAGGAAAAGGAAATCATGCAGGTCTGATGGCCGCCCTCGGTGGACCGGACCGCGGCGCGGCAGGGACCCATCGACGCGCCCGCCGGGCCCGTTCCCCCGTTTCTGCTGAAACCGCTTTCCCGCCGCGGCCAAATCGCGATAGCCACACGTGTTCAAGCCACCGTACCCGGGAAGGCCGATGCCAGTGCCAGCGGAGGATGTGAGGGCGACGCGGGCGCCGGGCCTGCCCGCGCACGTCGGCCTGATCATGGACGGCAATGGCCGCTGGGCTGCGGCCCGCGGCATGCCGCGCCTCGAAGGCCACCGCCGCGGCGTCGAAGCCCTCCGGTCGGCCGTCAAGTCGGCCTCCGACCTCGGGGTCCGCTATCTCACGGTCTACAGCTTCTCGTCCGAGAACTGGACCCGCCCGATCGAGGAAGTCTCTGACCTGATGGGGCTGCTCAAGCGCTTCATCCGCAAGGATCTTGCCGACCTCCACCGCAATGGGGTGCGGGTGCGCATCATCGGCGAGCGAGCCCGCCTGATGCCGGACATCCGCGCTCTCCTCGACGAGGCGGAGGTCCTCACCGCGAACAACGA
>CALMRL010000065.1 GCA_937873345.1 uncultured Beijerinckiaceae bacterium
CGCGTAGTCGATCTCCTCCAATCCGTAGTGGTAGTCGCGCGACATCGCGCCGACGGCTTCGAAGGCGCGGCGCCGCATCGCGAAGCCGTTGCCCTGGAAACGGAATGTCCTGAACGCCTCGTCCTGCCGGCGCGCCTTGTCGGTATGGGGAAAGGAGGCCCGCGGCGTCGTTCCCGTGACGCGGTCGATGTGCCGGGAGGAGACGATGGCGAGGGTCGGATCGGCGGCGAAGACGGCGGCGAAGCGGTCGAGGGCGTCGAGGGGCTGGAGGAAGGCATCGTCGTCGACGAAGACGATGATCTCGCCCCGCGCGGCCTGTGCACCATCGTTGCGCGCCGAGACGCCCTTGTTGGCGTGCATCTTCAGGTATCTCGGCCGTGCGAGGCCGCCAAGCATGCCCGATCGGTCGGTCCCGTCGGGATTGTTGTCGACGAGGATGAATTCAACGTCGGTGCGGGCGCCGATGACCGCGGCGACCTGCGCGATCGTCGCCGGCACCAGATGGTCGCGCGCGAACGTCACCATCACCACCGATGCGGCGAGTCCCTCGGCGCGCTCCGGCGCCCCGGCCCGGGACGGGCGAGGATCGGTCGTCGAAGCCGCGGATGTCGATGTCATGGCGCTGTCCCGAGGCCGCTTCGCTGATCGGCCATCGCCTCGGATTAGCCGCGAGAAAACGGCGAAGCGACAACATCGTTTAATGGCGATGAAGCGCGGGAGGGGCACTGATCCAGAGCGATGATCGAGAGGGCGTCCCGATGGATTGGGCCGCTCCGCTCTTCGCCTTCCCCTCGAAGCGGAGCGTCCGTTGAAGGCACAGTCGGCTGCAACAAGCGTCACGGGCTTCTCGTCGCTCGGCACGTCGGAGCGGTTCGCGCAGGCCGATAGCCGACCCGTGGGCGGGCGCACCAAGCGGGTGTTCGACATCACCGTCGCGCTTACTGCCCTCACCGTTCTCGCGCCCCTCCTCGTGATCGTCACGGTCCTGATCTGGTGGCACGACGGCGGTTCGCCGTTTTTCGCGCACCAGCGCATCGGCCACCGCGGCAGCCGCTTCGGATGCCTCAAGTTTCGCTCGATGGTGGCGGATTCCTCGCGGGTGCTGGCCGATCTGCTCGCGACCGACGCGCTGGCCGCACAGGAATGGATGGAGACGCAGAAGCTCCGCAACGACCCGCCGGTGACCTCGAGCCGACGCCTGCTCCGTCTTTCGAGCCTCGATGAGCTGCCGCAGCTCTTCAACGTCCTTTCCGGCGAGATGAGCATCGTCGGGCCGCGGCCGATCGTTTTCGCCGAGGTCGTGCGCTACGGATCGGACTACCAGCACTATCGCGTCTGCCGTCCGGGTCTCACCGGCATGTGGCAGATCAGCGGGCGCAGCGACACGAGCTACGCCGAGCGCATCCGCTTCGACGTCCGATACGCCGCCTGCTGGTCGTTCTGGCGGGACGTGCTGATCGTGCTCAAGACCGTACCGGCCGTGGTGAACAGGAGAGGGAGCTGCTGAGGCGCGACGATCGCGCCGGCCCGTCATCCTCGTCATCGCAAGGGTTGCAAATGTTGGAGTTCGAGCGCCATCGAGCGATCCGTGACGCGAGCGAGCATCAAGGTGCCCGTCACGAGTCGCGGTTCGCCGATCCCTTCGCCCTTCTTCTCGCGCTGAGGCGCGACACAGCGAAGCTTCTCCTCGTGGTCGGCTGCTTCTGCCTGCTCGGTCTGGGCTACGTCTACACCGCCGTGCCGCTCTACACCGCGACCTCCGACATTCTCGTCGATGCGCGTCTCACTCAGGCCGACGACGGCGAGGGCGGTAACAAATCGCTCGCCGAACTTGGCATGGATGCGACGAGCATCGACTCGCAGGTCGCCGTGCTGATGTCGCAGAAGCTGGCGATCGCCGTCCTGAAGCGGCTTCACTTGGAGAACGACGAAGAGTTCGCGGCGCCCGCGACCCTGCCCGCCGCGATGTTTGCCGCGCTGCGGCGCAGCTTCGGCTCTCCGCGGACGGAGGCAACGGACGGCATCAGGGCCGACATCCTCGACGGCTTCAGCAAGTCGGTCGCTGTGACGCGGGTGCAGCAGACCTACGTCATGAAGGTCAGCTTCACGGCGCGGAGCCCGCAAGAGGCGGCGATCATCGCCAACGCGCTCGTCTCGGCCTACTCGGATGCCGAGATCAGGTCGCGGATGCGAGCCCGTCAGATCTCGAACCGTTTCGTCCAGCAGCGGATGGATGAGGTGCGTGCGAGGATCACGAGCGCGACTTCGGCCCTCGCGCAGGTCGAGTCCCGCGGCGACGCGCGAGCCGCCGGCGTGGTGCGTCGCGATCTCGACGGCTTGCAGGCGTCCTACGCCGCCCTTGCCGCACAGGCCGACGGTGCCTTGCAGCATCAGGTCACGCCGATCAGCGCCGTCACCGTCCTCGCCGAGGCACGACCGCCGGAGCGCAAGTCGCAACCCAACACGCTTCTCGTGCTGCTCCTGAGCGCCGTCGCCGGCCTCGCCTCCGCCATCGGCCTGATCGTCTATGACGGCTTGCTCGATGGATCCTACGGCCTTCCCGGACAGGTGGAGGCAGCCCTCGGGCTCGCCTACGTCGGCCTGTTCCCGATGACCGAAGAACAGGGCTCGCTGATGCAGCGGCTCGGTTCAGCCGCCGCCCGCTTTGGACGGAGCAGATCCGCTCCTCCGGCGACCAATCGACGTACGCCTTCGCCATCCGACGACACGCTGCGGGCAATGACCATCGCGGCTGACATGAGCACGCACAACGACGACCTCGCCATCGTCGGCATCGTTTCGACCCTTCGCGGGGAGGGCCGGTCCAGCATCGCCGCCGCCTTCGCCGACCGGATCGCCGAAGCAGGCCAGCGCTCGCTCCTGGTCGATGCCGACCTGCGGCACCCCGCGCTCAGCCGGCGGCTCGCGCCGCATGGCCGAGCTGGCCTGATCGACGTCTCGATCGGACGAGCCGACCTCAGCGCGGCAGTCGTCATCCGCGGTGGCAAGCGTGCCGACTTCCTGCCCGCCTGTTCCGGAGACAGCGAGGACGGGGCCGCGGTGCTGCAACTCAAGGGATTGCAGGCGCTGCTCGCGGCGGCGAGGCCCTCCTACGACTTCGTCGTCCTCGACCTGCCGCCGATCGGCGCCTTCAGCGAGGTGGCCGCGCTCGCTCCCGCAATCGGCGTGTTCTTCCTCGTGATCGAGTGGGGCGTCACAGCGCGCGATATGGTCGATGCCGTCGTCGCAGACACGCCGCTCCTCGCCGAGCGGACCGCGGGCTTCGTGTTCAGCAAGGTCGACGTCGCCGCCTTCCGCAAGCGCGCGAGTGGTTCCGGGACGACGGCCGGCACCCGGCGCCCCCGCGCCGCGGCGCGCTTTTCCTGACCAGACACATGGAGAGAGTGGAGCCTATGCGTGACCAAACGCTGGCCGTCATCGGATGCGGGGCAATCGCCGACTTCGCCTATCTCCCGGCCCTGGCCGCCAATCCGGACTGGCGCGCGGCGACATGGCTCGTCGATCAGAACGCCGTCCGGCTCGCCGCCGTCGCCGAGCGCTACGGCTTCCCCCGCGACCGCCTCGCGACGCGGCTGGACGACCTTCCGACATCGGTGACGCTGGCGATCAACGCGACGCCGAGTCACCTCCACCTCGAAACGACGCTCGCGCTGCTGTCCCGCGGCGCCGACGTGATCGTCGAGAAGCCCTTCGCCGAGAACGCCGCCGACGCCCGCGCGATGATCGCGGCCGCCGCGTCGGCCGGGCGGCTCCTCACCGTCAACCAGTCGCGACGTGCTTCCCCCGCGAACATCCTGGTACGGGCGCTGATCGGCGCGGGATCGCTCGGCGAGATCACGCGGGTGACTTGGCATGAGGGGCACAAGTTCGATTGGCCCTCGCAGTCGGGCTTCAACTTCCGTCGGCCGTGGAACGGGCGGGCGCGCGGCTGCGCCCTCGATATCGGCGTCCACGTGCTCGACCTCATCTGCTGGTGGTTCGGCGGCAAGCCCGAACTCCTGTCGGCGCAAACGGATGGGCAGGGCGGTCCGGAGGCGAGCCTGCAGGCCGAGCTGGCGCTGGGACATGCGGTGATCGACCTACGCCTGAGCTTCCTCGTCAAGCTCGGCAACCGCTTCATCATCGAGGGCACGAAAGGCGCGGTGCGCGGCTCAACCTCGGATGCCGACGTCATCGAGGTCCGGACCGGCGCGGGACGATGGCGGCCGATGCGGGCGACGGGTCGCTCCAGCCCGACGCTCGCGACCACCCGCCTGATCGCCAACGCCCTCGCGGCGCGCGCAGGGACGGAACCGCTGATGATCGACGCGGCGAGCACGGTCGCACCCCTCGATGTCATCGACCGCATCTACGAGGAGGCGGCTTCCTTGCTCCCCGATTGCTACCGCGAATTCACGGACATGGATGTCGCGCCCGCCACCGCGCAGGTGCCGGCATGACGGGGGGGCGCCTGTCCAAGCCGACCGTCCTCGTCACCGGCGCCAACGGCTTCGTCGGCGGCTGGTTCGCCGAGGCGATGCACCTGTCCAACCTGTGGGAGGTGCGTGCCGGCATCTCGCGATGGTCGGGCGCCGCGCGCATCGCTCGCTTTCCGCTCGAGATCCGCCCCTGCGACATCATGGATCAGGCGCAGCTCGACGCCGCCCTGGCCGGCGTCGACCTGGTCGTGCACTGCGCCCGCGGCCGCGAAGACGACAGCCCCGTGACCACCGACGGCACTCGCCTGCTTCTGGAGCGGGCCAGGGTGGCCGGCGTCCGCAAGCTCGTCTTCATGAGTTCGGTCGCCGTGTACGGCGAGGCCACCGGCCTCGTCGGCGAGAATACGGCGGCGCCCGGCGAGCTCACCGCCTACGGCGCCAGCAAGCTCCGCGCGGAGGCGATCTGCCGCGAACTGGCCGACGAGGCGATGTCGGTAGTGGTGCTGCGTCCGACCCTGATCTACGGCCCGTTCTCCGAGCAGTGGACGATGCCCTACATCGCGCGGCTGGTGTCGCGCCGCTGGGGGCGCCTCGGGGCACTCGGCGAAGGCAGCTGCAACCTCGTCTACGTCGGCGACCTCGTGCATTTCGTCCAGCACCTCGCGTCGCGCGACACCGGCGCCTACGCCGTATTCAACGCCAACGGCCCCGAGGTGCCGAGCTGGAACAGCTACATCGAGCGGATGAACGCGGCGCTCGGCCTGCCCGCGCTCGCCGAGGCGCCGCGGTCGGGCGCCGCCCTGCGCTGGC